>JAHDIA010000063.1:8428-14258 GCA_020631035.1 Chitinophagales bacterium
TCACCGCCACCGCCGTCGCCGCCGCCACCGTCACCACCGCCGCCATCGCCGCAGTTTTCAGTTTCAAGTGGGTAAGTGCAAGTTTCAACAGTACCATCTGGTTGAGTAACTTCAAATGTAACATCTACTACAACTCCTACATCAAGTGTATCTCCTTCAGCAGGACCAGCAGTTTGTGTTATTGTAGCAGTTGGAATTGTACAAGGAACTTCCATTACAAACTCAAAACAGTAACAGTTGTGTCTGTCTGTCCACTCACCACTACTCTTCTTGATACGAGTGTAATGCTCATATCCATAAAGATTGTTAGGTTGATCATATTGCCAATTATCATAAGTAGATGGATCACCATTTGACCAAACAAAGTTACCTTCAGAAGCCTCGTCAGTATAACCAATCCAAGCAGAGTTGGTCATAATGTTGCTTCTGATGTATTCGTTCTCACCAGCATCATTGATGACTACCAAATGACCACCATATTGTTGGCTATAGTAATTGGCTTCCGTCCAAGTGTAACAATACTGAGAACAGTAGTAACTACTACCGCCATATTGTCCCATATAAATGAATCCATGAATGTAATCATCAGAGCAAATAGGATCACAACTTGCTGTTGGAGCTGGCAAAGCAGGTGTTGTTACCACGCCACTAGCATCACAAGGAACAAAAAGTGTATCAGCAGGGCAAGTAACTGTACAACTACCAGTAGTTGGCGGTGTACCACAATCAAACTCCACTACATACTCAAAATGGTGGTAGTTTGCTCTATCAGTCCACTCTCCTGAGTGTTTTCTCAATCTGGTGTAATCTTCGTCTCCACCATAGTTGTTGGGTTCACCAGCTTGCCAGTTGGTGTAATAACTGTTGTCTCCTCCCCAAACATAGCTACCTTCAGAAGCTTGATCTGTATAGCCAATCCAAGCATTGTCAGCCATAATGTTGCTTCTGATGTACTCATTTTCACCAGCGTCATTGATAACCACTAGGTATCCACCTGCCGCTTGAGCTTCAGTATTAGCATCTGTCCAAGTATTGTTGTTATCAGCTGAACAATAATAATGATGGCCATTGTATTGTCCCATATAAATAAATCCAGGGAGGTATTCCCCATTGCATTGTGCATAGGCACTAAGGCTGAATAATATACAGCAACATGCAATTGTTAATTTTGTAATTAGTTGTTTCATCTGATTTAATTAGTTTTAAAAAGTTTTAAGGCAATTTCGTTCAACGCATACCAATCCTAGAGCCATTGTGTATATTTTTACAATGGATTTGACATAACAAGACAATAATCGACCTAGCTCACGTCTTGGTATGAGTTACTTTTCTGTACAAAATGTTATTTATAAAATGTGTTGCTTGTGCTGCTTTTTTATTCAAAACACATAGAAATGCATTAGGAATAAAAAAACATCATAGTAAATTTGTGGGACAAAATTAATAGGTAAGAAAGGGGAAGCTTAAAACCTTATTTGCTTTATATGGGTTCCAAGCATTATCCACATATACCATACCTCTATAATTTTTTTCAAAATTGCTGTCAATTCAATCACAGCAAGATACTACAATTTATCTAGGCTACCTTGGTGGAGTATTTTATTGGGTGGCGCATGGATTTTAAAAGATAATTGCTTGTTCATAATTAGTTAGTTTTAAGATTATCTAATTATAACCCACTTAATGTGGGCATAATTACTTAAGGTTAATTTTCTAGAAATAAAGATAAGTCTATTTATTTGATTTTCAAGAAAAAAAAATGACTTGTTTTTCACTATCAACTACCAATAGACAGGCACTTTGGGGCAATTAAAAATCAAATCAAAATTTTAATCCAAACATAACATATTGTTCAAAAGACACTTACCCATAATCAGATAAAAGAATATAATAATTTGTTAAAATATGTTAACTAGAAATTATCATTTGATTTTAAGTTTTTAAAAAAAAAGAACACTTTTAACAAGTCAAAAACAATTATAAATCAGCCATTTAGAAAAAAAACAACTTATTTTAAATATTCTAATACAACAACAAGTACAACACAATCAATCAGTAAAACATATAAAAAACCTACCCTGCAATTGTCATTTTTACTCCTTTCAGAAAAAAAAATCACAATTATTAAACTTTCAATCTAACTCCTACTTTAAGTTCTCTTCAAATAGTTTAAAAATTCGTTTGTACTCATCTGTCCAACTTTCTGCTTCTTGAAAACTATGGCGTTCCAAAGGATACACAGCCATTTCCCAATCCTCTTTGCCCAACTCAATCAAGCGTTGCGCCAAACGTACAACATCCTGAAAATGCACGTTGCTATCCAGCATTCCATGACAAATCAACAAAGGTTTCTCCAAACCCTCTGCAAAATAAATGGGCGAACTCTGACGATATGCCACACTATCCAAATAAGGCACATTGAGTCGGTTGGCGGTATACAAATGGTTGTAATGTGCCCAATCTGTCACCGAACGCAAAGCAGCCCCACAAGCAAAAGTCTCAGGCGACTTAAACAATGCCATCAAAGTGATAAAACCACCATACGAGCCTCCATAAATGCCTATCTTTTTGGAACTTACTTCATAATTGTCCACCAAATATTGGGCTGCATCCAAATGATCGGTCAAATCCTTGTCCCCCAAGGCTCTGTATACATCGGTTCGCCACTCACTTCCATATCCTGCACTTCCTCTAAAATCAATGTCCAAAACGGTATAGCCATTGTCTACCAAAAAGTTGTGGAACATATATTCTCTATAATAAGAACTCCACCAATGATGTACATTCTGCAAATAGCCTGCTCCATGTGCAAATACCACCGCTGGTCCATTCTTTTGGGCTTTGGGCGAACGGTACAATCTCGCCCTTACACTTTTCCCATCTCTGGTTGGAATGTCAATGAGCTTGGGTTCCCGCCACTGATAAGCCTTAAAAGCATCCGTAAAAGAGTCGGTGACAGGAATCGCCTCAGCTCCCGCTTTGTTCTCTTGTACAAAGAGTTCCCACGGACGATTGGAATAAGAATGACGAATCATCAGCCACTTTTCGTCTGGTGACAGTACCACTTGGTTGTTCCCCTTCATCGAAGTCAACTGCTCTGCCTTACCACCTTTGAGTGGCATTTTGTAAAAGTGCCGTTCTCCCAAATCGACTTCACTCGAACTAAAGTACCAATACTCCCCATCCTCCGAAATTTGTGGGTCAAATACTTCATAGTCTCCCTTGGTCAATTGCTTCTTTTTGCCCGTCCGAACATTCACTGTATACAAATGCGACCATCCGCTTTGCTCCGACTGAAACCACACATGTTCATCATCATCCAACCAACCCCAATCATTTCCGACAAAACTTCTCCAAGCCGAAATCCCTGGTCCTCCAATCCACGCTTTGTCCCTTTGGTGGTCCAAACTCTTTAATGTCCCACGCTCACAGTCCAATAAGGCAATCCAACGGTCTTTGTTGTCCATCGACTGTACGACAACCAAGGCATTTTTGCCATCTTTCGACCATTTGGGCATCGAAATATAGACTGCTCTTTCTTTAGCTTCTTCATCCTTTTTCATAAAATCAGGCACATCTTTGATCCCAGGCAAATCAGAGGCATTGGCAAAATAAACAGTATCTTTTTCCAAATGATAAATGCCCAATTCATACTTGGGCAATGGACGCCCTACCATAATTCTCGATGGCACTTCTTCGGCAAAACCCGATTCGGTTACATAATTGTAAATGGTGGTTTCCTTCGCATCACTCGAAGTCTTGCTCAACTGAAACGTAATGTACGCTTCACTAGGACTCAACAATACCCGACTAATGCTCTTGCTCCCATAACGAAAAGCCTTGGGTCTTTTGAGCTTGTTTTTTTCTCTTGCTTTCTCCCTTTGCTTATCTTCTTCCTTATCCCGCTTAAAAAAGCCAATCAACTCCATTTCTTCTTTTGCTATCCATTTTTCTTGCTCGGTCGCCTCACTATCTGACTTATCCTTCCCACTTTTAAAATTGCTCAACTGGCTAATTTTTCCCGTAGCAATCTCCCAAGTATACACATTGTTGTCTTGGGTATAAATGATTTTTTTGTCATCGGCTGAAAAACGTATCCGTCTTTCTGACTCAATAGTCGAAGTAATTTGGCGATGGGTTTTATTTGCCAAATCGTACAAATACAAATCCCCATTTCGAATGTAGGCCGCTTGGCTTTTATCCGAATTGTACACCAATGTTTCGGGTGGGCGTTTTTGTTCTTCTTCCCAACTCAATTTACGGACCTTCCCCTCTTCCAAATTGTACACATACAAAGAATCTGCCAAGGCATTTTCGGGATTCCAATCAAAATACAATTCTTTGCTATCAATCGACCACCAACCCATATCAGGACTCGCCCCCATCCAATCTTCTCCCTTCATTATGTTCTCAATGGTCAAATTGTTGCCTTGTGCTTTTGTCACTTCATTGGGCATTAGAAGTGACAAACACATCACACAAACAGGCATACTTGTCTTCAAAAAAGCCAATAGTTTAGTAGTATTCTTCATATTCGTAAGCTAAAAGACTTCTAAGCTCTATAGAAGCCGTGATATTTGCAATATTCAAAATAATCGGACTTAGAACCTGTCTGAAAACCTCTTACTGGTTTGCGACTTCGTCTTGTTAGGCTAGTACTGCGTTGCAAAAATACTCATTATGCGCTGCATAACTGGTATGCCAGCCCAGCCCGTTTTTTGCGCCTTGTTCTACCCTAAAATACTTCTTTCTCAACTTCAGAATAAGTTTTCAGACAGGTTCTTATTCGATTATTCAATTGTTTAAATGGATTAGGACGGAACGTTGAGGGCTTCGGATGATGGTGTCCCCCCGCTATCCGCTTTTACTCCTCGTATTGGGCGAATGCAATTCGCCCCTACTGCGGGGTAACCGCTACTATCGGGTGTAGATTCGCATCTGTACGTCCTTCGTCGGCAACGTCATTCCCAAGAAATTGGGAATCTCTTCTAAATATAGAACATTATGATGCGTTTTAGCTTATTGACTACCTTATTTTTTATCCTATTGGGAACACACGACCTATTTGCCCAAAACTGCAACGACGGAGAACTCAACGGAAGTGAATTCCGCCAAGACTGTGGCGAAGAGTGTGTCCCCTGTATCAACCTACTCTACCAAGGCACCTACAGCGACCAAAACGAGCTAGAACTCTTCCTCACCCTCCCCGACTACCTCTGGTCCGAAGAAGAAGCCGCATTGGGTTACTACTACACCTTTTCAGGTAGCTTCGAACAACTTTGCTACGACTTTGCCACTTGCCAAGTCTTTACCATCGTACCAGGCAGCAACGACTTTATAGCCGAAGTCAGCAAATTCAATCCCGATAATGAACTCGTGGGCTATGGCCGCCTTGTTGTCACCAGCCTATGCCTTTCCTGTTTAGGACCTGCCGCCCTCGATTCACTAGGCGCCAATCGCTGCGACATCAATCTCCCACCCGACAGCAGCTTCCAAGTCCTAGCCAATGCCGTCCCCACCGTTGAAGACAAATATATGCTCCGCCTCGACCTCAAAAACGGTACGCCCCCCTTCCGTATCCAAGACACCACCTACCAAATGTTCTACGACGACGAAATCTACGACAGCATCTACTACCTTGGCGCCTTCCCCAACACCCACACACTCGACCTAATGGTATTCGACGCCAAAGGCTGCGAAGTTCCCCTCTACGACCTCCACAGCACCTACACCAGCCCACTCGACACCACCGCCACTGATACCATGATGGTAGACACCACTATGATAGATACCACAACCTCCCTACACCAAATCAACACCACTGCCTCCT
>JAHDIA010000064.1:0-6816 GCA_020631035.1 Chitinophagales bacterium
CATCAGCATATCCCCATATATCATTTAGGCCATCCTCATAGGATTTTTGCCCAAGTAAGTCCATTGTTATCTGTCCCGAAATAGGTTGCAAAATGCCCAATAAAAGGCAAAAGCTTATCAATATATATTTAGTATCAACGTTTTTTCTGTAGTTGAAAATTTTGATAATTGAGTAAGTGGAGATATTTATTTTCATATAGATTGATATTATCAGCTGTATCAGAAAAAACAGCTTCAATTTTAAAACCTGTAAAAGCACCAGTTCTTTTTGTGCTTTCTACTCCATAACGAAACGTTTCCCCTTTGTATTGGTTGAGCATTTGTCCAAAATACTTCATAATGTCGTAAGCTTTGCAGGCATATTCACTTGGAAAGCTATTCATGCGACTTTTATAGCGTTGTCTAAATTGTTTTACCAGAGGACTGTAGTCGTTTTGGTAAAAGTTGTTGGTAAAGTAAATGTTCAATCCTTCATAATAAGCAGGGTCAATGCTTTCAAATTTATACCAATTGGGCATTCCATAAACAATGATTTCATATCTATCAGAATAGCTATACAAACGACGCAATACATCACTGACAAAAAACTCATTGACAGAAGGCACCACAAATATATTGGGTTGGTACTGAGAAAGGTAAGAGCTAAAAGTGTCATTCTCTTTGTCGATCAATACCAACTGATTAAAATAGGGACCGCTTCCCGTCCGTTCAATCGAACTGTCAATTGGGGCATACTTGAGAAAATGTTGCGCCAATTTATAGTCGCCAGGCTTGTTTTGGTGAACGAGGGTAATATTAGAATAAGACTCATTGACAAAATGATTGAACAAATAGTCACAATGTGTACGAATATCAGAACTTGCATTGATGTAGTAAGGATTGTCCTGTATAAAAGAAGTTTTGGGAGAAATAGGCGAAATCATAAATATCTTATTCGCTCTTGAAAAATTACTTGCTTCCTCCAATGGCTTGTTGTAAAGTGGACCAATCAGCAAATCCATCTCTTTCATTTTAGGATTGTTGAGTAGTATTTTGGTACGATCCTTATTGCTCTCGGTATCATATACATGAATATTGAACTTGAGTCCTTCTTGCTTCAATTCCTCTAAGGCAATTTGTACCCCTTCATAAAAATCCAAAGCCATTTTAGATTTTTTATGAATGGTGTCATTGTCGAAGCTCAAATTGTTCAAACGAGTGTTAAAAGGCAATAAAACTGCAATGTCCCAAATGTTTACCTCCTCTACAACTACTTCTTTCTCAGGCTCATCAGAAGTAGTGGGCAGTGTAGGGATGGTGTCTTGGGGTTCTTCTTTTGTTTCAGAAGTCGGGGGAACATACACATTGGTTTCCTCTGTTGTGGGAACAGGTGTTGGTTGAGTCGCCTTTTTTTGGGTAAAACAGGCACTAAACAACAAAATACAAACCAACATAGATGTACAAAGAAATATATGCTTAAAAAGATCCTTCATATTTATAGAAATGGGCTTTAACAAATAAATTTGTTTCGTTGACAATTTTTTTAGATTGGAGAGTGATGTGGTTCTTGAACAAATAGTAGAGAGTCGCAGGCGACTGGATAGCTGTTTAAGAACTAGTTCTCTTCTGCAAAAATTGTCAAAAAATGTTATTGGAGCAAATATTTAGAGCTTCGTCGCTAATTATTTTCCTGCTATCTGCTTTTACTCCTCGCTTGCTTCGACAGTTACCAAGCATTTTAGGAGTTTACAAAAAGTATACCTTCAAGAGCTTGGCTTGTCGAATTACTGCAAGATGACCGAAGCTGTCGAAGCTGCACTGTGGGGTAACCGCTTCTATCAGGGCTATATTAAAACACTCAGCCGCCTTCGCAGAACACGTTTTATAATTGTTTATTCAATTTTACTTTTGGGCAATGTACTATTTTTTTGAAAAAAATCAAAAATAAGATAGCGAGTTATAAATTTAGTAACTGATTTAAGGTAGTTTGTAGTACTTGTTGAGAGACATTGCGTCTCAGTCTACCTTTGTGCGCAATCGAAATCTTACCCGTTTCCTCTGATACAATGATGACATGGGCCTCTATTTTTTCGGTAATCCCCACAGCAGCTTTGTGCCGCATACCAATTCGACTTGGCAAATCTGGATTCTCAGATACAGGTAAGACACAATTGGCAGCATAGATTTTGTTTTCCGCAATCACCATCGCACCGTCGTGAAGGGGCGAGGTCTTTTGAAAAATAGATTCGATCAATTTGCTGGATATTTCTGCATCCAGTACCACACCCGTACTGCCAAAGTAATACTCCTGTGTACTCTGGGTAAACACAATGAGGGCACCCAATTTGGCTTGGGACAAATTTTGTACTGCTCGGTTGATAGCAAGTGTATGCGTACTAACCATAGTGCTCTCCTTGACCTTTCTGGCAAACAAACGATTCCAAAATTTTCGTTCTCCTATGCCCGAACCTCGTCCAAGAAAAAGCAAAAAACGCCTGATTTCAGGTTGAAAGACAATAAAAATCGTCAAAAAACCAATCTTGATAAATTCATTAAAAAAACCAGACAACAAACTCATTTCCAATGTGTCTACCAATAAATACAAAAGGTAAACCATCAAAAAACCAATGAGAATATTAAAAGCAAGGCTGCCTTTGAGCAATTTGTATACCTGATACAACAATATAGCAACCAGTAGAATGTCTAAGACATCCCATATCCTGATTTCTAAAAAGCCAATTTTGATAAAAGCAAACACTGCTATGGAATTCATTTAATTAATCAGCAATTTACTATAATTTGTGTAGATATAAAAACGTGTTCTGTAAATACAACAACCCGTAGAGACGCCCATTTATGGCGTCTCATATTTATGGTGTCTATTAAAATGTTTGTAGAGACGTCCATTTATGGCGTCTGTATGTGAAGATGATACTAAGATAGGAGAGAAAGAAAATAAAAAAAGGGACATTACTCATGCTAGGTCCCTCCTTTTATATTATGTTTATTCCTTTTTTTGTACTGTAATGTCTTACAAATCGTTAAGGTGTAGGTTGAGGATGATCAGACTATTAAGCTAGAGGAGCTAAATTGGCTGGTGCTTTCTGGTTTAAGTATATTTTGTAAATTTTACCTACAAAATCCTCAGTTAATTGAGAGACAAACTCCTCATCCTTGAGGTCCATTTGGTCAAAATCAAGTTCTTCTATTAGGTCAAAACTACTTGTGGTGGACTTGCCAAAAATTTGCTCACAATAATGACCAAAGCTCCACCAGTCTTCGGCAGAGATACTTTTTTGTAGGTTTTGTTCAAAGGCTGTTTTACTAATTTGAACCTGATGGTCAAATGTACTGACAACAAAATTCATTGGAGATACCATAATATTTGTTATTTATTGGTCATGAAATAATTTGTTCCTAGATGGTAAGTTGTGGTTGATTGGTGTTGTATTTTTCAGCCGCAAATAGAGTTGCAATAATTATGCCAGATATTAGGAAACTTTCATATGTATAGATTATACTCAATCAATATATAATATTTTCACCATACTACTTAAACCTACGTTCAAGCTGCTTGCATTGTTTCATTTTTAAACAATTATTTTGTACCGAAATATATTTTCAACTAGACTTGCTCAGTGGGTCAGAATAGTACAAATTGTATAGTTTCTATGGCAACTTATCGGTGAATAGGAAAAAAAGCATTTACTTTGATATACTTTATCCATCAATTTCAAATGTTGCTTGTTAGGTGACAATGCTTTTCAAGCAGTAATCCAATAGCTATGAACTTAATACACTACTCGCTTGCCTTGTGCTGTTCACTCATTCTGTGCCTCAATTGCCTAGCACAATGCGAATCAAATTGGACACAAAGTGACGGAGCCCGCATTGGGCTGACATTGGGAATGGATCTCGACCAGCAAAACAATATGTATGGCATTGGTGTCTATACATTGCCTACCAATTTTGGTACATATGAATTGAACAATGCTGATGAAACCCCCAATTTATTCTTTTTTAAACGAGACAATACGGGTGACTTACAATGGGTCAAGACCATCGAGGGGGATTTTCTAAATTTGCGTCCTTCTGTTCTCATTTTAGGAAATCAATTAATGGTTTCGGCTACTTTTACAGGAAGTACTCAAATAGGTGAAACAACTTATACAAGTCAAGCAGGTTTGTACAGCTTGCTCATTATGGCTTATGACCTCGATGGCAACGAACTTTGGGTCAAACAATTTGACAACGATTTTGAAGGACTTGCTTATGCATCCGAAATGGAAGTGGTAGACAATGGGGAAGCACTTGTTTTTACAGGACGCTTTTTTGCTGGATTAAGTGAACTTGGAGGCGATTTTGGAATGACTTCAGCAGGCGCATCCGTCTTTTTAATCAAAATGACCAAGGATGGAGAAGTACTTTGGGGTAAAAAATCATCTGGTAATGTAAGTTCTCGTGGTTGGACCCTTGCCACCGACAACGAAGGAAACATTCTATTGGGTGGTTATACCTTTGGCAGCATTGATTTTGATGCCAACATCTTTTTTATAGATCAAGCAACTTTTCAAATCAGCCCTTTCGTCGCCAAATTTGATGCCGATGGAAACAGCCTTTGGATTCGTGGAGGTTGGACACCTCAATTTGGAAGCATTTATGCCGTAGACACCGATGCCGAGGGCAATGTTTATGTAGGGGGAGGTTTCTCTGACCAAACCATCATAGGGGTGACGGAATATGCTGTATCGGGCATCAACGATGCATTCTTGGCAAAATATACCGCCAATGGTGAACTACAATGGCTCAAAACCATAGGAGCCAATCAAGAAAATTTTAGTGAATACATTACTTCTCTTCACATCCATAATGATACAGAAATCTTGTTGACAGGGCACCTTATTGAAGGTGCTGACTTTGAAGGAGAATATACCCTCAATGTTGGATTGGAGCCTGCACTTAGAACTTTTCTGGCAAGTTATGATGTCAATGGAAATTTGCTGAAAGCAACTGGAACTGGTGGAACAGGTATACAAGAAACTTATGCTTCTAAAGTACAAGACGGACATTGGTACATACATGGCAAATACAATGGCATTGCAATGTTGGGCAATGATACACTCTATCCATATCCCGAATATCCCGACTCTTTTGCAACGGCTAGTTTCCAATGGAAATTGGACCTCAACAACGATTTCTATCCACTCGAAGTCGATTTTGAAGTGACACAAGACGATGCCAGTACTTATACTTTTTCTAGTACAGGAACAGGACAAGGTGAGCAATATACTTGGAATTTTGGACTAGGCTATGAACAAGCCAAAGGCGCAAGTGTTACACAAAACTTTTTTGAAGACGACACCTTAAATGTTTGCCTAACTGTAAGCAATTGTCTAAGCCGTCAAACAATGTGTCAAGAGGTCATCATTCAATTATCTGAAACAGCCTTAGTACCTATCAGTTTTGCGGCATTAACCGACGACGAAGGCTTTGCACAAAATCTAGATACCGAATTCGAAATTCGAGGCATTGTACACAGCCCCAACCTCAACCAAAATCAACTAGAATTTGTCTTAATTGACAATACAGAAGGCATTAATGTATATCGAAGTTTCCCCGTCAATGGCTATTTCCCACAAATTGGCGACAGCATTAGTGTTGTAGGTTATGTCGAACAATACTTGGGCTTGACCCGCTTCTTTGCTCAATCCATCGAAGTATTAGACGGCTTTCAAGATACTCAAACACCAACCATTGTAGATCAATTAAACGAATCAACCGAATCAGAACTTGTACAACTTCAATGCGTGAGCTTAGTAGATACCAACGAATGGACCAATGACACACTAGGATTTACTGTTCAACTCACCAACGGTACACAAGAATTTGAAATGCGCATCGACGAATCAACAGAGGTGCCATTAATGGAAAGACCAGCGGGAAGCTTTAATTTAACTGGCTTGGGAAGTCAAGAAAGTTTTGTATTTCCTCCGCTCGATGGCTACTTTATTGTTCCGAGATTTATGGATGATTTTCAATTTAGTAGTGCCCTCAATCCAGATTTTACAGTAGAAATGGCAGCTACCCCAGGCTTGATTATTTTTTCTGCCAACACTTCTGCCGATATTGCAACTTATGAATGGACACTAGGAGATGGAACGGTCCAAGCAGGCGATTTAGTGAGCAATCAATACAACGAAACAGGCGAATACGACGTATGTCTAACGGTTACAGATTGTAGCGGACAAGGCTATACCGCTTGTAAAAATGTAATGGTTGATTTGGGTACAGGAATCAATGAAATTGCATTAGAAAATTATCGCATTTACCCCAATCCAGTACAAGACAATTTATACATCGAAGCCCAAAAAGGCATCCAACAAATCGAACTCATCAATTTACAAGGGAGTAGCATTTTGACCCAAGATGTAAATGGTCAAAAAAACATAAATTTAAACATTCAAAACCTAGCACATCAACTCATTTTCGTTCGCTTGACCGATCTTGAGGGGAATACAACTACCCAAAGAATCTTGATAAACTAAAACGTAAAGGTGTCACCTTTTCTATAAAACCAATACCTTTGTAATAAAATTTAAAGGTGACACCTTTTTTGTAATCTTCAACTCAATTCACAACTCATAATTTACAATTCACAATTTTTTTGAACGGAACGCTCATTCCCTTCGTCGGTGGGCGACTCCCCGCTGTCCACTTATACTTGCTACCGTGTTGGCATTGTTCAGCAAGGTCGTAGTTTGTCTTCGTGCCTCAGCCTTCACTACTCTCTGCTTCACCAATACCACCACAGCAGCAGGTACCGTTTCCATCGGGCGT
>JAHDIA010000064.1:6826-14211 GCA_020631035.1 Chitinophagales bacterium
GGGATGCTTTGCCCTTGCGTCGCATAAAAATATTTTTCTCACTTACAGCGTTATAAAATCCAAGCCAAAATATATAGCCATATGCCCCAAAAAATTCAGGTGATTCTTTGCTTACTAATACCAGGTATACTGGGAATGTTAAATACATCAGCCCAAACAAACGATAAAGCTTACATAAGTCAAATCCAAAAAAATGGAGAACACCAAACCATCAGCATTGCCCACCAAGGCAAAGTGTATAACAAAACAATTCCACTAGATACTTATGATTATACATTAAGTGACACAGCACTACATTACTTGGTTTTGGATAGGAATTTTGTAACATTGTACATCAAACAAATAACGGAATCAGACCAAGACTATATAGTACACTATATTGCCAAAGGAAGAGACAAAGAAGCAGCCAATCCCAATGCTAGAATGACAATGCTAGGAGCTTTTTTCCTAGATGAAAAAGGAGACGATTTTTTGGTATTTTATGATTTTTATTATACCAATGCCTATGATGACAGAACTGGTGCAAAAGCAGTATACTATCAATACGATAAAGGATCAAAGAATTATGAACCCAAGTTCAAGGGAGAAAACAAAGAACTATTGGGAGAAGACAAAAGTGTATGGACAAATCCCAATTACTATTTAGAAAACAAAAAACGAATTGCTTTACCTGTTTTTTCTTTTGACTCTACAGGTATTTATTTAGAACGCATTGCTTGGAATAAAACTCAAGCTCGTCTAGACTCGGTTCTCACCAAACCACATCGAAATCGAAAAGTAAATTTATTGAACCACGATGACATACATTCCCACTTTAGGAAAGACTATTTAGTTGAGGAAATTATATTTACAGGAAAAGAACAATTGATTGGACTCAATACCTATACATACTTACTACGTCACTACATAAAAACGAAGGAAGAAGCACTCCGAGAAGTAGAGACATTGATTGTAAGCAAAAATGGCTTATTTGTATTGAAACAAATTGAGTTGATGCAAAGAAAACCATATCCTTGGGAGAAGAAAAGACCTACAATGCGAGTAGGACTAAAACAAGGGAATCGGATAATACATTACAAAAATGGTGAGCTTGTCAAGGAATATTGGAGATGACACTTTTAAGAGTGTCACCTTGTTTTAGTAAAGAGCAAAAAAAAACCCCCTCGCAGAGCGAGGAAGGTTCTCATTGGGTTTTCTTGTTCAGCAAAATTACCCAATCAACTCTTTTACTTTTTCGGCGGCTTCTTTTAGGAGAATAACAGAATGAACCTCCAAGCCAGAATCGTCGATTAATTTTTTGGCGATGTCAGCATTGGTCCCTTGTAGACGTACAATAATAGGAACTTTAATATCACCAATGTTTTTGTAGGCGTCAACTACACCTTGTGCAACTCTATCACAGCGAACAATTCCCCCAAAGATATTAATTAAAATGGCTTTTACATTAGGATCGTCCAAAATAATTCTAAAAGCATTCTCCACACGCTCTGCATCAGCCGTTCCTCCTACGTCCAAAAAGTTGGCTGGAGAACCACCTGCCAATTTGATAATGTCCATTGTAGCCATTGCCAAACCAGCACCATTGACCATACAACCTACATTCCCGTCTAATTTAACAAAATTCAAACCAAAACTCTCTGCTTTTACTTCTGTTGGATCTTCTTCTAAAGTATCACGCATTTCAGCGATGTCTTTGTGACGGAACAAAGCATTGCCATCTATACTCAACTTGGTATCAACTACAATGATTTTATCATCAGATGCCTTGAGTACAGGGTTGATTTCTAGCATAGACGCGTCTAAACCAACAAAAGCTTTGTACAATTTGTTTACAAATTTGGTCATTTCTTTAAAGGCAGTACAAGACAATCCCAAATTGTAGGCAATGCGTCTCATCTGAAATGGCAATAAACCAACTGCTGGATCAACCAATTCTTTGTGTACCAAATGAGGCGTCTCTTCGGCAACTTCTTCAATATTGACTCCACCTTCTGTAGAATAAACGATTACATTTTGTCCAGTTCCTCTGTCCAGTAAAACACTCATGTAATATTCTTCGTGTTTTGATTCGCCAGGATAGTAAACATCTTCAGCAATGAGTACTTTGCGAACCAATTTACCTTCAGGGCCAGTTTGAGGCGAAACCAAGGTCATTCCGACAATATTGCCAGCATGTTCCTTTACTTCATCTAAATTTTTTGCCAATTTAACACCACCTGCCTTGCCACGTCCACCAGCGTGTACCTGTGCCTTAACAACATGCCACTGTGTTCCTGTATCTTCAGTTAATTGTTTGGCTGCTTCTACAGCCGCTTCAGCAGTCTCAGCAACCTTGCCTCTTTGTATTCTGATTCCATATGTCGCCAAGAGTTCCTTGGCTTGATATTCATGTAAATTCATGTGTAAGATTTTTAATCGCCCGCAAATCTACGAGATAAAAAATACTTATACACCAAATGGAATGAATAAATTTGATAAAATGCACAAACAGAACTAAGTGAGGTTGTATCTTTGTGATTTAGTAAAGTAAAAATATGAGAACAAACTTCATTTTTTATTTAATCTTTTTGGGAGGATTGTGTCTGGGAAAAGAGGCATTGGCCCAACAAAACCCTCGCCCATCAAAAAGTATGTCTTTGACCCAAGATACATTGGATAGTCAGGGAACGGAGGCAGTTTACTTTGGCAACCCACAAAGAAGGGTGGACAATTTTGATTTTTTCTCAAAAGTGGACAACAGAGCCAAAGCATACGAGCAAAAAGAAAATCCATTTATAGAAGATGCCCAAAAAAAAGTAGATACCTATTTTAGTGAAGGGACATCAACAGAGGAAACGCCAGACAATACCATCAAAGTAGATCCATCTGAGATGAAAATGTACGGTCGTTTCAAAGATTTTCACCCGTAGAGACCTTGCATGCAAGGTCTGAACAGAAACCAGTAGGGCGATTCCGATTTTTTAGGGATGCCCAACCCCCAAACAGGCAAAAAGCAAGGCGTGAAGCGGATAGAAAAGAGAAAAAACGAAGAACGAAAAGAACTGATGCCTACGCCCGATAGTAGCGGATATGGTGGCATATTGTACAGACACACGGCCGTGTGTCTGTATTGCACCACAATACATTGCGTGGCGGTGAATCGAAATTTTTCCCCAATGCCACCATAGCAGCGGATAGCGGGGACACTACATGCAAACGAAGCCCATAGCATTCCGTACAAGAAAAAAAATATTTAGAGTTAATATTAAAATAATAAATTTTGAAGTTTTTAAAGATCAGTGAAAAAAATCCAGAGCATTCACAGGTAGCAGAAGTGGTTGAATGTTTGAAGACAGGAGGTATCATCATTTACCCTACAGATACACTTTATGCAATAGGTTGTGATGTAACCAACAACAAAGCCTTGGAAAGAATTGGAAAATTGAAGGGCTTTGACCCACAAAAAGCACAATTGGCATTTGTGTTCGATAGTTTGGCGACCATAGCCGATTACACTTTGCCATTTGATAGAACAATTTATAAAATAATGAATAAGAACTTGCCTGGTCCCTTTACATTCATTTTGAGGGCGAGCAATGCCGTTCCCAAATTGCTCAAGGCGAGTCGCAAGACATTGGGGGTAAGGGTGCCAAACAATGGCATTGCCAGAGAGATTGTCCGACAATTGGGGAATCCCATCATCACAACCTCTCTAAAATTGGTGGATGATCCCATTGAGTATTTGACAGACCCCAATGAGATATTTCATGAATTTGGTAAGCAGGTGGATATGGTCATTGATGGAGGGTATGGTAATTACATACCTTCGACTGTTGTAGATTTTTCAGAAGGAGAAACCAATATTGTTCGACAAGGAGCAGGAGAATTGGCCTTTTAGACAAATTGCCAATCAATAAATTCATTTTAAAATAGACCGAAAGTAGTATTTTGACACAGTTGTGAAGGTTTATTTGGTCTTTCATATTACTTTCGACATTGCTAGGCTTTGATTCCATCAAAGCTTTTTTATTTTTGCTCGATAATTTGAAATAATGAAATATTATATACTATTACTTTTGGGGTGTTTGTTGTCTTTGAGTGTGTTGGCACAAGATGCAAACATACGTGGTTTTGTGTACGACGAAGCCAACGGTGAAGCCATTATCTTTACCAATGTTTATTTGGAAGGAACCACCTATGGGGCACCCACAGACATAAACGGATTTTACTCCATTCCCAAAGTTCCTGCTGGAGACTATACTTTGATATGTACTTATTTGGGATATGATACCAGCCGTACTGAAATTTCTGTTTCGCCTGGGGAAATCCTCAATCAACAGATTTATTTGAAGGAGAACAGTGTGATTCTAGATGTTGTTGAAATTTCAGCAGAAAAACAAGAAGCCAAAACAGAGGTGCGAACATCAACCATCAATGTATCTCCTAAGCAAATTAATAAGATTCCTGCTGTTGGGGGAGAACCAGATTTGGCACAGTACCTTCAAGTATTGCCAGGAGTTGTGTTTACAGGAGATCAAGGAGGACAACTTTATGTACGGGGTGGGTCGCCCATTCAAACCAAGGTTTTGTTGGATGGATTGACGATTTACAATCCTTTTCACTCCATTGGTTTGTTTTCGGTATTTGAAACAGATGTCATCAAAAATGTAGATGTTTTAACTGGAGGTTTTAATGCAGAATATGGTGGTCGTATTTCGGCTATAGTTGATGTGGCAACCAAAGATGGGAACAAAAAAGAATTGGAGGGCAAAATATCGGTCAATCCATTGATGTCTAAGGCAGTCATAGAAGGACCGCTTGTGCGTTTGAATGATGATGGAGCGAGTGCTTCATTTATTGTGGCGTTAAAGAATTCTTATCTAGACCAGTCTTCTAAGATATTTTATCCATACATCAATTCAGGATTGGCACAGTCAGAAGATCCTGATGAAAACATTGGATTGCCTTATAACTTTAATGATATTTATGCCAAAGTTTCAGTAAATTCTAGAACGGGCAATAAGTTGAGTTTATTTGGTTATGATTTTAGAGACAATACTGACTTTCCTCAAGTGGCAAAATACAGTTGGAAGGCATCGGGGGGGGGATTCAATTTTGTGATCGTGCCCAATAAATCCAAGTTTTTGATAGATGGTAAATTTGCTTATTCTAGATACAATATTGATTTGGCTGGACAAACTTCATCAGAAAATAGAAATAGTTCGGTTGGAGGATTCAACTTTATTGTAAGTTTCAACAACTTCTTACCCAATGGTAAATTGGTTTATGGATTGGACGCAGCAGGTTTTAGAACCTCTTTGCTCAATGGAATCAGTGAAAATAATAGAGAAACCAACAATACAACAGAGATTGCAGGTTTTTTGACATACAAAATGGAGCTGGGCAAATTGTTGCTTGAGCCAAGCCTTCGTGCAGTGAACTATGCTTCTATTAATTCAAGTCAGCTAGAACCAAGATTTGGTTTGAAGTATAACTTCAGCAATACTTTAAGATTTAAATTTTCTACAGGTCGATATACACAAAACCTATTGAGTACCAAGTCGGATCGAGACGTGGTTGGCTTGTTTACAGGATTTTTAACTGCACCAGAGGGTAATTTGAGCAAGTATGTGGAGGTAAGTGATGGGCAGTATGAATTAGAGGAAGTTAAAAAGAATGTGCAGATTGCCAATCATTTTATTGCAGGAGTAGAGGTTGATTTGACCAAGCGACTCAATATGAACATTGAGGGGTATTACAAAGATTTTGAGCAGTTGATTACGGTCAACAGAAATAGAATTTTTTCTGGTGATCCTGTATGGATAGTCGAAGATGGTGAGGCTTATGGTGTCGACTTTTTATTGAAATACGATTACCAACGTTGGTATTTGTGGGGGGTGTATTCTTTGGGATTTGTTACCCGTACTGGTCCAAGTGGAGGCGGGATAGATGCCGTAGCTACCTATCCACCACATTATGATAGACGTCACAACTTAAATTTGTTGGCGAGTTATACTGCAGGTAAAAATTCGGATTGGGAGTTGAGTATGCGTTGGAATTTGGGTTCTGGTTTCCCTTTTACCAAAACGCAAGGGTTTTATGAGAGCATAGATTTTAGCGATGGCATCAGTGCTGATTATATTACACAAAACCCTTCAGAGGTGGAAGTGATCTTTGATTCGGAATTGAATGGGGGGCGTTTGCCTTTTTACCACAGATTAGATGCATCGGTTAAAAAGTATTTTACATTGGGACCTGAGGTCAAATTGGAAGTTGTAGGAAGTGTTACCAATGTTTACAATAGAGAAAATATCTTTTTCTTTGACAGAGTGGAATATGAGAGGGTCAATCAGTTGCCAATTTTGCCTAGTTTGGGAATTACTTTGAGCTTCTAAAAAAATATAAATTAAGTCTTTATAGACCAATCGTTTATACGTAAAAAAGCCTTCGTTTGCTAGCAAACGAAGGCTTTTTTTATGCATACTGTATTGAAACAAATGAATAAACCAAAGCTTATTGCGTCTTAATAGTAGATGGTAATTATGTTTAAAGTCGCAGTGGGAACATTTAAAACCAAATTGAAAATTAAATTTTCTTTGAGAGTTTTAAACAAATTTATTGGTGCATTCTTTGGTCAATAAATACTGTGCAAGAGGCTTGCATTTGTGAGCCTCTTTTTTGACTCTACGCAAAAAAAATAAAAAAAGTTACATATTAATAGAAGATTTTATGTGTTTTTTCGTCTTATAAGTGAAGTTTAGTTGAGGGATTCAAGAAAGTAACAATTTGAATACATTTAGTATAACAAAAACAACTTACATGAATCCAGAACACAAAAGTTTAATTTTGCATTGGCATAATTCATACTATGCAGACTGTTTGAGCCACGCAACGCACCTTACCCAAGACCCCCAAGCAGCAAAAGACTTAATTCAAGATTCATTTGTCTTACTCGCTAGAAAAAATTTACAATATTTACTCAAAGTTAAGAATCCTAAAGCGTTTCTATTTCGAGTTATTAGAAACAACTACTATGATGTACAGAGAAAAAAAAATAGAAATCCAGCTATAGTTGCAATAGATGATAGTACAATGCAACTTGCAGATGAGGAAGAAATAGCTATGTATGAAATGATGTACCAAAAATTTCAACAGTATTCAGTACGCCTATCCAATAAAGAAAGAGTGATCATTACTATGAAATATTTTGGCTGTAACTATGATTTGATAGCCCATGTGATGAAAATCAAAAAAGGAACAGTAGGTTCTAGGTTATCAGAAATAAAAAAGAAAATGAAAGCTTGGTATCGTGAAGATCAAGGTATACCTGAAAAAGATTGTATTGAATGAGTTAAAATAACAACAAAAGTAGCAGTGGAAAAATAACAATACTCAGCTTAGTTAGC
>JAHDIA010000819.1 GCA_020631035.1 Chitinophagales bacterium
TACTTGCTTGAGAGGGGATTACCTCCACATATTTGTTTTTGTTGACCGACACCCAATTCCAGTCCGCATCTATGATTTTGGGCAAAGGCAGTTGTAAATTGTGGTAAGGCGTCACCACAGGACTGAACTTAAAATACAGACGCATTTTTTCTAGTGCCTCTTTGTAGTATTTATCGGGCAAACTCAAGCTTTTTACAGGCAGCACTCCCGAGGCAACATTCAACTGTCCTCTGGGTTCAAACAAGAGCGTAATCACCTGGGGAGCTTCGTTGAGTCGTTGCCCAATCAAAAAAGTTTCGTCATCATCTGTCCCTGCTCCACTTCTTTTTCTTCTACGAATCCGCTTGTCATTGAGCGGCATATAAAAGGCATCGCTTTGATTGATGGTGTATGGATTGACATTCTCCAATGTCGCATCTACATCACTTACTCCTTTTTGCAAATTTCTATACCAAAAGCCAATCACCCCATCGTTTAACTGATGGTAATCTCCTATACGAATGGGAATTTCTACTCCTTCAAAATTATAGGTCGTTCGATTGTTGTATCCCTCTTTTTGGTACAGTTCTTTTTGAAAGATGTTCCAATCTTGATTGATGGCATAAGCTCCCATTACTTCTAAATTGAGAGATGCCCTAGTAATCGCCAAGGGCAGACTTGCCAATACTGACATATCTGGATGTTGATGAATGGAGTGTGGTTCAATAAAGTCTATGGCTTCTTCTATAGAGTTGATAAAGTCTGTAAATATGGCTACAGATGATTTAAAAAGGTATTGTACAAAATTGTAGAGATGCTCATTGTCTATGGTCGATTCAAAAAATTGTTCATCTCCAGGCTTGGGCATCAATCTCAATTCATTCTCTAATACACCAATTAAGCCTAAAAACTCACCTTGCTGATCAAAAATAGCGAGATTGTTTTCCAAGAAATTGGGCATTATCCAGCCACATATTGGATTGGGATCATACTCATCATCGCTATAATCTATGGCATCATTGGCTGCTACCCATTCTAGGTTCAATCGAGCTGGCTGACTAAACCTTGGGGGCAAATAAATTGTCTGTTTTTTCTGAGCTGAAAAACGTTTGGGAAATTTGCTATTGTGCGGCAGTTCCAATGTTTTCGCCTTGACGATTTCTTGGGTCTTTGCCATAGCCTCTCTACTCTTCTTGGCTTGATTGATGTCGTATATTCTTATAGCCACCCCAAAAGTATCAATGAGTTGCAGTTGTTGAATGCCCATTCCCCCCGCCCGAATGGGATTGTAATAATGATTGACCTCGGGCGCACTTGTTCGTTCGTCTCCTACCCAATTTCGGATATCGGCAATCAGTGACTTGTAATCGTCAAAAGCGATGGGGTCTGCTACTTCCAATTGCATGGTCCGTTTTTTCATCAATAGGGCGTCATTGAAACCACTGAGGCTTTGGGTAATGATGTGTTTGGTTTGTAATTTATTAAGTGCAGCTTTTAAGTCTCCTAATCTGCTGTCATCAGCATCGGGATTTTTCTTTTTTTCGTTGTCTATAAAATGAGCAATTTTGGCTGCCAACACCTTTTGAGAACCTGCGGTCATAATGCTTTGCCCAACATAACGTCTTGCCAAATCAGAGAAATCAACTTCTTTGTTTTCCCCTTTGCTTCTATCTTTGATTGGGGTAAAGTCAGGTCTATTTTCTCTAATGTCATAATTGCTAAAAATAAAATCTCTATCATAACTTCCAGTAATAGCAGGATCATTAATCGGTCTATATTCTACCGCCCAATCCAATAAGACAAACTGTTGTTGATAAGCAGTGGCATTGTTGATTGTTGCCAGTTGTTTGTCGCACCAAGTCGAAATGCTTTTGGTCCATTGCTTGTCCAATGTTTTATCGCTCACCATTTTGGAAACAGACAAAACGGGCTGTGCATCGAAACTAAAAATATTTTGAGGTATGTGATCTGAAGCGAGCAATATAACAGGCTCATTCGCTTCCAAATAACGTTGGGCAAGTTTGAGAAAGAGTTGATAGCTTACTTGCTTGTCTTTTAAAAATGCAAAGACTTGTAGGGCTTCTATTTCTTGTTCTAACTTTAACTTTTCATTGAATATTTCAGGTGTTTTATTTTTTTTGAGTTTCTTTATTACTGTCTTTAATTTTTTTTCTGCACTGCCCAATAAGGTCCACTTTTCTTTGAGTGCAACTTTGATTTGCTTCTCTAAATCGGTTAAAATCTTTGTTATTTTTTCGTATTC
>JAHDIA010000065.1:0-13185 GCA_020631035.1 Chitinophagales bacterium
TACTTGCATCATCTACCTTATCTCTCTCATCTGATTCATCAATGTTTTCTATTTTATCTATATCACCAGTTATGTTATGATCTTCTTTCTTACTTAATAATTTACAAGAACATAGATTTACAATCAAAATTAGGATTAGTACAAAGTATTTATTGTTACCTTTCATTTCCATTCTTGCAATAAAGATTCTACAGGCAATAGTTCTATTAAAGAAAGCTTACTATATTGTCTCTTTTTACAAATGGCTACACTCAATTCATCCTTAAATTCTATAAACAATGGTGGTATTTTAGCATCCACTTTTTGTTGTAATTTTTGTTCTCTTAGTATTTTGCCGCTTTGGTCTAATGTTACAACACCAACATCCCAAGTATTTTCATTGTTTTGAGTTAAGTTCAATACTACAAAATTCCCCTCAAATGCTCTAACATCACAAATTTTCCATTTTGAATACTGTTTTTCCCAAACAACATCACCTTCATTAGAAAGTAGCAATATTTTCTGAACATTGTTTATTCTGTCTGTACCAAACATTAATATGTTGTTCTTTAGTTGAACAAGCTGGGGAGCATATATAGATTCTATATTTTTCTTCCATACCTCTCCTAAGTCTTCATTTAGCTTTACAATTTGTATAGCATCTTTGTCTTTTTCAAAGAGCGTTGTCTCATTCAGTAACAAAACAGAACCATCTGGTAATACAAAAACATCTTGTGGCAGTGCCGTTTCTTGTCCTTCTATTGTTACTTCTTTGAGAATTTCTCCTTCTGTATTTATTTTTTTAATAAGTGCATTTATTCTACTTTCTTTTTTTATCAACTCATTTGCTACATACAATACATTCTTATCTGGCAAAGTGCGTATCAAACAATTGATTTGTGGATATTTAATTTGTTTAAAATCTTTTGACCATAAAGTCTTTTTTGTAGAAGGATCATATTTATGTAAAGTATTGTGTTGTTCTTTAATATTATGGGTATAGAAATTATCTGTAAGTACAAAAGATACTGCTTCCATTTCAAGTAAATCATTGACTCTCTGTTCTATCTGAAAACTATCTTTGATACTTCCTGTATCATCTATTTGAAAAATATTGACAGTTGGATTACTTTTTTCACCTACAACTGTAGCATTACTCACTATAAATAGATCATCATTTTGCTTTTTCATTGTAAGTACTCTATCTATTTCTAGTTTTGGGCTAGTTGCTTGTTTCACCTCTGTTTGGCTAACTGTTGTACAATGGGAAAAGCTTAAGAATAAGAATAAAATAAAATACTTTTTTTTCATAATTTCTTTGATTCTCTTATTTGAGTAATTATCCAGTCACTACCTCCATCATTACGATAAAGACGCTTATTCTTACAATCACAGTAATAACGTGAATTAGTATATGCATTGTCACAAATATCAAAATATATTTTACCATTTTCCTTTCCTGTTCCTACAATTACAGCAAAGTGGTCTGTTGTTAAATCATCATTAGCATAGGAGCCATGATAATCCAAACCAACCATTATGGGAATGGAACTCTTCAAAGCTGTCTTAAGATACTCCATTCCTTGGTTGAAACCATCTTCTTGATAACCAGAAGTCATTCCAGCAACGTCATCTGCCACATATAACTGATAAATATGGTCGTTTACTTCTTTCGTCCCATCCCACATTTTATTCCATCTTTCAGATTTGACCCAATATCCTAGTCCTTTTAATTCTTCTAGCGCATAATGATAACACTCTGGAGAACTTTCCCAGCTCAATGAAGAACCATACCTTACTTTACTTGCCTCATCAACCATAGGAGCAAGTGTTGGCCAATCTTCAGCATTGCAAACACAATAATCAAAAACAACCTTTACTCTTCCGCAATGTACATCCTTATACTCACCAGTATTCCATTTATCATCTGTATTGTCATTGGCATAAAAATCTATATAAAACTCTTTATCTTCATCTCCCTTTATTTCTATTTCTACTTCTATCTCTGTATCATATTTCCCATCTATTTGTTGATCTCCAATAAGTTTAATATTAGGGTCATTTTCTTCTGATATTTTTATATCAATCAATCCATCATCATCTTTGCTCTTTGCACCTCCCTGCTTAATTGTAAAAGGTAGTTTGAATTTTCTTTTTTCAGTACTCAACTGCCAAACTTTGAACGTTCGTTTGTCGGCATCTAAATAGTCTGACAATTCAACTTCTTCATCGCTCAAAGTTAATTCTTCTTCGTCAACCTCATAATTTTCTGGATCTTTAAATTTTACAATAGGTAAAAACTCATCCCACACTATGTCAAAAGAAGCCAACATTGACTGCCCGTTTACAGTTACTCTGGAACTAACATTTTCTAAAATCATTTAATTTTATTTTTCAAATTCACACATTAATTTTGTCCAACTCCTTATACTTAGCACTGTTATTCTTGGGTCGGAATGATTTTCAACAATATCTTCTCCATATCACTACCAATGGTATAGTCACTCAAGGTATCATTTTCCAAACGATTGCCCATATATTCGAAATCAACCTTTTCATTGTTAAGACTCAAATCCATTGTCTCCCCTACTGAGTTCGCAGTCTCAACCACCAAGTAGACCTCACTCCCCACCTTAATCTCATTTATCGGTTCTCCCTCTTTATTGGTGATGTAAAAATCTAGTAGTTTTTTCTCTTCTTCCTCCTCCTCCTCAAGCTCTGGCTTCAAGACCTTCAACAAAATCCGCTCTGTACTACTGCCAATGGTATACCCACTCAATATATCATTTTCCAAACGCTGCCCCTGATACTCAAAATCAGCCTCCTTATTGGCTAAGTTTAAGTTCATTGTTTCCCCCACCAAATTCAAGGTCTTAACCACCAAATACACCTCATTACCCACCTCAACATCGCTTATCCGTTCTCCTTGCTTATTGGTAATGTAAAAATCTAAGAGTTTTTTCACCTCTTCCTCCTCTTCGGGTTCTTCTTGATAGGGCGGGTCGTCAGGTGGAGCAGACGAGGCCGTCTTACTTACTCCATACAATTTCCTCATTGGTGTCCAAATACCTGTTAAATTGCCTTCAGGCTGAATAGTCATTGGTGTGGGAATAACATCATCAAAAGAGCCCAAATCAATATAGCTGGCTCTCATTGCTTGCTCTTCTACACTATGGAGTCCAGAAAAATACAATTGTTGAGACTTGAATCCATTTTTGATTCCTTTGACAGTCAACAACTTCCAACCGCTGCTATTCATCCCAAAAATCAATCCCACTCCTACCTCTTTGCTATCTCGGAGTTCTAGCACAGAAGTTTGAAATAGTTGCGCTAGTTCAAACCTATCATAGGTCAATATTTTTTGGATAGTGGAGTTAACTGATATGGGAAACAAAATTCGCCCACCATTGTAAATATATCTAGCTACTTTTAAAGCAGTAGGCGAAAGTTCTAAGTCTTTGCGTATGTCCAAATCCATTAGCGCATTACCAAAAGTTTTGACAGCAGCATTGGTCACCCAAGCATCTTTTGATGTCTCGCCATAATCTATTACTTCAAAAAATTCGCTTTGAATGTTAGCCCCCATTCTAAGCAATCTTGCAAATAAATCTTGCCGAAAAGAGAGACTCATTTGTACCATTTCTTCAATAGGTTTTTTATTTTTCCGCCTATCTTCTAAATGAAGCAACAATGTTCTGCCCTCCTCTTCAAGCATTCTTATAATAATTGCAATATCCGTCCCCCAAAGTGTTGTTTTATTATATAGCAAGCCTGTTTGCCTTCCAACACTTTCCAAAAACTTCACTGCTTCAAAGGTATTTTTTGCAGGCAAGGCACAATAATATTTATTGGGTTGATGATCTATGTGCAAATCAGTTCCCATTTGCTTAGCTAAAGCAATTGTTCCATTAAAATTCATGTCAAAATATTCTAAAAAATAAAAAGGATTATTTTTAATTAGAAGTAGTTTCTCTCTCAATTTTCCACCTGATACAGGTGGAAACCTTTTTGCCTATAAATGCAAAATTCCATTCGGCAAATTAACAAATAAAATTTATTTAAATATTTTGTTTACCAACATATTTTCAAGCTGAGATTTATATAGAAGCGACAAGGCACCCAAACAACATAAGCTACGCCCGATAGTAGCGAAAAGCCTTGTAAGGGCAGTGCTTGCACCTGCCCACAAGCTTGTAGCGGATAGCGGGGAGACAATATCGGTCGAAGCCCCCCCAACGTTCCGTCCAAAAACAAAAATTCAGAATCCTAAATCTTCAATTTTGAATCCTAAATTTTCAACCTTCAATTTACTCCTCACAAAGCCTTCAAACTAATCGTACTATTGATTAGCCATTCGTCATTTTGATGTAACAAATAAATTTCGGTCTGAACTTCACCATTGATTTCGGTTCGGGCTTGGGCGGTATATTGGTCGTGCTCTATGTCCAGTATTTCATATTTATAAATATGATCTACGGGTATGGACATAGCAGACTCTAAAGCATTGTCAGAGGCATAGCGAGCTGCCATAGGAATGTCTTCGGCTTGGAGGGCGTCTAAAAAGGCAACCAAATACCCTTCGATTTGTTGGGTATGTTTGATTTTATTGCGGCTACTGTCTCCCTGTTTGGTTTGCATACAACCAAAATATTTGGACAAACACAAAAAGAACAAGGCGCACAATACCACAAATTTGGTGATTGTGTTTAGGCGCATCATTTTACATTATAAATATACGTTCCATCTGATTTTACGGAGACTTTCGGCAATTGTTTGTTTTTTTCAAAATATTCAAAGCCTTCTTTTAAATTGTCCCAAAAAGCAATCAGCTTGGTATTTTTTCTTTCAAGATACGATTTAATCTTAAATCGAAGCGTATTCATTTTGCAAGGGAAAATATGAACGGGAATTTTTCGCTGTCCCGATTGGTGCGCCCGCCACGCCATCCAGTACAATTCTTCTATCTTTTCGTCGGTGATGGCAACACAGCCAATAGAGGCACACCCTCCGTGAATCATAATCCAATCTCCTGGGCTTGCGGGATTGGTCGTCAAAATTTTATCGGACTGATTGGGATAATTCAATTTAAGTGACAAATGGTATTTGCTCTTGGGATTGAACATCGAAATTTTGTAAAAGCCCTCTGGCACTTGGCGGTCTCCCTCTTGGCGTTTGGGACCCAATTCGCCCGATGCTGCACAAATAGAATATTCCCGCAATTTGATGTATTCTTTTTGTTCCTTTGGTTTTGCCCACACCTCCACTATTTCCTCAAATTTAAATACCCGAATAAAAAGTCGGGTGTTGGGAAAATTCAAATTGTTTTCGGCAAATAACTCTTCTATTTCTTCCCCAACATTGATGCCTGCCTGCTTGACCCTATCTGCCGAAACAGCTCGGGCAACAGAAGGTTGTGAACAACTCGTCCACACCAAACTCCCCAGTATGATGATACAAAGTAAAAGTGGAAAAGTTTTAAGCCTTCCCGTCCACATAGTCTTGTAGGTAGGCATAATGTTCTGTCAAGCTTCCGTTTTTAGCAATGCTCGCCAAATCTATAACGTCACTTTGGTCCTTCATCATCTCTTCAATAACCGATTTGTGCAACATTTCTCCAAAATCTTTAGAAGCATCTCTGGGCAATTCGTTGGGTAAATTGTCAACTGCCATTACATCTATGCTGTTTTGAGAGTATTTTTCAACCTCTTTTTCTGTAATAGGATCATAGCCATATACATCGTCTCCAATCTTGGAAGGACGAATGGTTGAAGGAACTGACGAATCTGGTGCAATGTCACAAGTTACATCAGCAATGACTTTGATGTTAAAGTCTGGGCTTTTCATATCTTCTTTGGTAAAATACACTGGTCCTTTGGGGTCCCAGTAAATACCATTGATGAATACATCGGCTGTTCGGGTATAATCAAAAAAGTCGCAGCAGTAGTTTTGTGGATTGTCGTAAAAATCTGATCTATCGTACTGATTGCTCTCTTTGTGTTTGTAAAAATCATCGTACTTCAAATGTACATAAACTGCTTCGTCAAATTTCTCTGTCAGAAATTCTTGTGGGCTTACTTCTCGAATGCCCATTGCATCCAAAGTTTCCTTGGCTCCATAAGCGACCTTACCTGTTCCTGTACTCACAATCTTAATAGGCGGAAATGTTGTTTCCCTGTAAATTTCTTGAATGGCGGCAAAGTCTTTGCACTTGTGAGCAGCCTCCAAAAAGAATGCTCCCGTCTTCAAACCATACGCACGCAATCCATTGTGCGCTCCTACGATTCCAGCATAACGACCAAAACCAATGATGCGCCCTCCCTTTTCATTTTTGAGGGTTTCGTAATCGACCATCTGAATGTTTTTGGCGAGTATGGCTTGCAACAATTTTCGGTTGTAGGGCTGTTTTTTGATGGTGTGCGAAAAGAAATAATAGGTTTTGCCTTCCATCAATTGTTCAATGGGCACTTCTTTGACTCCCATCAAAACTTCACGGTCCGACATATCCTCCTGTAGGCTAATACCTTCCGCCTCATATTCTTCATCTTTGTAGCAACGAATGGGCGACGGTTGCACCACTATGTCCAAATTGGGATACCGATTCATAAACTCCCGACATTGTTTGGGCGTTATGGGTACTCTCGAATCGGGTGGCACTTTGCCTTCTCTTATCAATCCTATTTTTAGCATTTTCATATACAATTGTGTTTGGTGTTCTTTGGCTATTTGGTAAATTACTTGCTGATTTTTTTATTTGTACGGAACGTTTCAATCTTCGGGTGATGGTGACTCCCCGCTATTCGCTTCTATGGCGGCTAAATCATTTGCCCTAATTTATTTCGCATTCTCTGTACAGACAAGGCATGCCTTGTCTCTACGAAACGCTATGGTGGACCGCCATATCCGCTGCTATCGGGCGTATTTTCGCATATTTTTGCCCTTCGTCGGCTCTTTTTCCATCCGCTACATCCTGCGCTTTTGTGTTTCCTGTTCTGTTTCCTGTTCAGACGCACGGCCGTGCGTCTCTACAGAATGGGATGGAATGAAAATTTTAAAATTCCAAAAATTGATCTGCCTGGGCATGCATCAATTTCAATGTATCCTCATGTCCAAAACTGCCATCCTCACTCAACAAACGATCAATACCCGAAATAGGCAACTTATTTTTCAATACATCCATTCTGATGTAATTCAACATATTTGTCATGGTATCCATTCCCCTTAAATTACCTGCACGACCCGAAGATACTCCAGCCAAACAGGCTTTTTTGTTGTAAAACGCCTGCTTAATATCACACGCATCAATCAATAATTTGAAAATACCAGGAAAACTTCCATTGTATTCTGGCATCACAATCATCATCTTTTGGGCGGGAAACAGGTATTCTTCCTCAATCTTTTCTAAAGATGGAGCTTTTTCTGCGTACATATCGGGACTCACAAAATCGGTAGGAATTTCGCTCAAGTCCAAAAATTTAACCTCCGTTGTTTTTTCTTGTAGGTATTCAAAATATTTGCGGGCAACCTTGCTCGTATTGCTGCCTCGTCTATTCGTTCCTGAAATTACTAGGATCATATTGCTATTTTAGTACATTATCAAAGTGCAAAAATAATTTTATCCCCTTGTAAAACAAATTATTTCTGTTATTGTAAAGAAAATCACAAGCCCCATCCTATATTGATGCATTGTTGATAAGTCTACAAACAATCCTACATATGTTTTGTATATTTGCCAAAAAACAGAATATAATGAAGTTTACTTTTTACGGACACGCTTGTTTTGCTGTTCAGATACAGGAGACCAACATCATATTTGATCCATTTATTTCTCCCAATGAACTCGCTGCTGATATTGATGTAGATGCCATTAAAGCCGATTATATTCTAATATCTCATGGTCATGGCGACCACGTAGCAGACGCTTTACGCATTGCCCAAAACAATGAGGCAACCATTGTTTCTAATTTCGAAATTGTCAGTTGGTATCAAAACACACATAAATATCCAAAAGCTCATCCTATGAATCATGGTGGTTCATGGAATTTTGATTTTGGTAAGGTAAAATACACCAATGCTGTACATACCAGTGGGCTACCCGATGGCTCTTATGGTGGCTATCCAGGTGGGTTTATTGTCAATTCTGCTGAAAAAAACTTCTATTATGCAGGTGATACAGCCCTAACTTACGATATGAAGTTGATTCCTATGTGGTCAAAACTAGATTTTGCCGTCTTACCTATTGGTGACAATTTTACAATGGGCTATGAAGATGCAGCCATTGCCGCAGAATTCATTGAATGCGACAAAATCATAGGTGTTCATTTCGACACTTTTGGGTTCATCAAAATAGACCATAGCAAGGCAAAAGCCGCCTTTGAAGCCAAAGGAAAAGAACTGATTTTACCTAAAATTGGTGAAACAATTGACATCTAAGCCTTTTTGTGCTATTTTAACTATGTTCATTTATCATGCTCTACTAACTTAGGGAGAAAACAAAACGGATGGGAAAAATAATATCAATCGTGAACCAGAAAGGAGGAGTGGGAAAAACCACCACCTCTGTCAACTTAGCAGCTAGTCTAGGAGTTCTAGAAAGCAAAGTGCTACTCATAGATGCCGATCCACAGGCAAATTCTACCTCTGGTATTGGAATCAATCCAGATGAGGTAGAAAATACACTTTATGAACTACTCATTAACAAGAGTTCAGCTAGGGATTGTATCTTAGAAACAGATTCCCCCAATCTATCCCTCATTCCCTCCCATATTAATTTGGTAGGGGCAGAAATTGAGTTCATCAATTATGCACAAAGGGAGTACATAATGAAAAAGGCATTAGAAGACCTACGCAATGATTATGATTATATTTTGATTGACTGCGCTCCGTCTTTGGGCATTATTACAGTCAATTCTTTGACTGCCTCCGATTCCATCATCATTCCTGTACAATGTGAATATTTTGCATTGGAAGGTCTCGGTAAATTGCTCAACACCATCAAGATTGTACAAACACGTCTCAACCCTCAATTGGCAATTGAAGGCATCCTGCTAACGATGTATGATGGTCGTCTACGTTTGTCCAATCAAGTAGTCGAAGAAGTTCAAAGACACTTCAAGGGATTGGTATTTGAGACCATCATTCACAGAAATGTTCGTTTAAGTGAGGCTCCAAGTTTTGGAAAATCGGTAATAATGTACGATATTAACAGTAAGGGTGCCTCAAACCACCTAAATTTGGCAAAAGAATTGTTGTTGAAACATAGTGCCAATGGCGCAATGGAAACGAGTAATACCTAAGCTTAACTAATGGCAAAAAAAGTAAACAGAGGATTGGGCAAAGGCCTAGAAGCATTGTTGGGCAATATGCAAAGCATGGATTTGCCCCAAAACAATCCTGCTATACCCCAAGAGGACGCTGTCACCCCACCAACTCCAGAAGAAAAAAAGAGTGAACAAAGCACTGCTGAAATTCCTATCGACAAAATTTCGGTCAATCCATTTCAGCCTAGAACACAGTTTGACCAGCAAGCCCTACAAGAACTAGCTGATTCCATCAAACTACATGGAATCATACAACCCATTACAGTTCGATCAATGGGAGATGGAACATATCAACTGATTTCGGGTGAACGTCGTTTGAGAGCTTCCCAAATAGCAGAATTGGCAAACATTCCTGCTTATGTACGCAAAGCAGATGACCAAATGATGCAAGAGGCTGCACTCATTGAAAACATTCAAAGGGAAGACCTCAATCCCATAGAAATTGCTCGTTCATTAAAACTATTACAAGAAAAGTACAACATCACTCAAGAAGCACTCCAAGAACGTGTCAACAAAGACCGTACAACCATCAGCAATTACCAACGCTTGCTAAAATTGCCTCCTAGCATCCAACACGCTTTGTTGGATAAAAGCATTACAATGGGACACGCCAAGGCATTGTTGGCATTGGATGGCGATTTAATCAATCAATTGAGTGTTTTTCAAAAAACCATCAAAAATGGGCTTTCGGTTAGAAAAACAGAAGCCTTGGTCAAAGCAGTCAAAGCAGCTGAAGAAAAAGAGGAAAAAGAGGAAGCTCCCAGCGAAACATACGAAGAATATAAAAATGCTAGAGAAAAACTTTCCAAACATCTAGGGGTAAAAGTAAAAATCAAGCACAATGATCAAACAGGCAAAGGCGAATTACAAATACCCTTTCAGTCTGTAGAGGATTTCAATCAAATTATGGAATTATTGGACATCATTGACCTCATTCGATAAGCAACTACTCAATAGCCCCCAACGTTAAAACAGTATGCCGCCTACTATTAGATCATTTTTCATTTTACTTACTTTTTCGCTCTGTTTTTTTTCTGGTCAATCCAATGCTCAAACAGATACTACCATCAATGTTGTAGATTCCCTCAATTTAATTCAGTTGGATTCTAGTGCATTGGATTCTATTCCCCAGTTAGAGAACATCATACAAGAAGAAGTTTTGGTAGGCAAAGATACCACCCGTGACCCTGCCAAAGCCTTTATGTATTCGGCACTTTATCCTGGCTTGGGACAATTTTACAACAAGCAGTATTGGAAAACACCCATTTTTGGCGGAGCTTTTACCACAGGACTAGTATTGACCATCAACAATCGGGTCAATTATGTGCGTTATCGAAATGAATATGCTTACCGTATCCAAAATCCTTTGGAACCACCCACTAGATTCGTAGACATAGACAATAGTGATTTATTGTATGAAAGGGTCAAAGCCAAAAGATCCTACAATGCCAATTTAGCCGCTACTTGTTTTATTTATGGTATCAATATGTTAGATGCCTATATCAGTGCTTCTGCTCTAAGAAAAAAACGGGCACATTCTCCTGTCAAAGCAGCTTACTTTTCGACAGTATTGCCTGGTTGGGGACAAGCCTACAATAAAAAATACTGGAAAATTCCCATCGTATATGCCGGCTTAGGTGTTTGTGGCTACTTTTTATATGACAGTTATAGCAAAATGAATTCCTACACCAAAGCCTATATTTTTAGAAACCAACCCGACTTTGTACCCGATCCTGTGGTCATTGGTAGCATTGCTCAGTCTCCCAATGATTTGTTGCGGTTTAGGGAACGTTATAAATCGAGATTTGAGACCTTTGTCATCATTACCACTGCTTGGTACATTCTCAATATTTTGGATGCCACAGTCGACGGCCACCTCTACGAATTTGACGAGCAAATGAAAGATGACCTTTCAATTGGCTTTAGTCCTTATATTGCACCCTTACCACAAAGCCAAATTGGGGGAATACCACAATCGGCTGTGGGAATGTCTATGTCACTCACATTTTAAACACACATCAATATGAAAATAGCTCTAATGGGATTTGGAAAAATGGGACAAACCATTGATGAATTGATTAAGAAAAATTATTCGAGAACCCACGAAGTTGTCTTGCGAAGCAATTCTGTCAATGCTCATTCTTTTAGCACCGATGCTTTGTCTGAAGTAGATGTTGCCATTGATTTTAGCGAACCCAAAGCAGCTGTTCCCAATATCGAAAAAGCTTTTAATGCCAATACACCTATTGTTGTAGGAACTACTGGTTGGTATGGCAAATTGAATTATGTAAAAGAATTGTGTCAGTCAAAAAATCAGAGTGTTTTGTATGCTTCTAATTTTAGTATTGGAATGAATATTTTCTTTTATCTCAACAAACAATTGGCGGCCAAAATGAACGATTATACCGCCTATAATGTAAAAATAGAGGAGACCCACCATACAGAAAAAAAGGACAGCCCAAGTGGTACGGCCATTACCTTGGCAGAGGATGTCATTTGGCATATGAAACGCAAGGATAAATGGGTCAACGGCAATCAATACGATGATGAGGAAATTGGCATCAAATCAAATCGCTTGGAAGATGTAAAGGGCATTCACAGTGTTCAATATATTTCCAAGATTGATGATATAGAAATCAAACATACCGCCCATAGCCGAGAGGGCTTTGCCGATGGAGCCATCAAAGCCGCTGAGTGGTTAAAAGACCGCAAGGGAATTTTCACAATGAAAGATATGTTAGGATTTTAGAAAAATCATTGTTTTGACAGAACCAAACAACAGTACAAACAATCAAAAGACGCCCCCCACCCCTCCACAAAGAAGCTGGTGGGAAGACACCAAATACACCTTTTCTCACATCCTTGATTTGCGAGATGGACTGGACAGAAAAGGGACCGTTGAAAAAATCAACAAAAACATAGCAACCAAGGGCGCAAATGTCTGGCTACTCATTAGTGCGATTTTCATCGCCTCTATTGGTTTGGATACCAATTCGCCAGCCGTCATCATTGGAGCGATGTTGATTTCCCCCTTGATGTCTCCCATCTTGGGTATTGGCTTGTCCATTGGCATCAACGATCGGAAAACCTTGTGGCTGTCAATAAGGCACTTTTTCATCGCCATTGCAGTCAGTTTATTGACCAGCGTCATTTACTTTTCGATTACGCCTTTTGGGACATTGACTTCCGAAATTGCCGCTCGTACCTCCCCCACTTTCCTAGATGTAATGGTTGCCTTTTTTGGGGGAATTGCAGGGATTGTCGCAGGTTCTAGAAAAGACCTCATCAATGCCGTTCCAGGGGTTGCCATTGCAACGGCACTTTTGCCTCCACTCTGTGTAACGGGTTTTGGTATTGCCAATATGAACTGGAACATTGCCACAGGTTCATTCTATTTATTCTTTTTGAACTCGACCTTTGTGAGTCTGGCGACCTTTATCATTGTACGTACTTTGCGTTTTCCTTTTAGAACCTACATCAATCAAAGAGAACGACAAAAGACGACCATTTTTATGGTCTTGGCATCTGTCATTTTAATCATTCCGAGCTTCTTCAAGCTCTACGAAATATTGGGTGACATCAACCAGAAAAATGAGCGAGAACAGTACATTCAAGAGGTGTTTGAGCAATCGGATATTGAAGTGTTTGATTGGGAATTTGAAGATACCGATACCACCGATTTACTAAAAGTAACCATTGTTTCTGAAAAATACATAGGCAAGGATTCATTGAAATATTTTAAGGATAAATTTCACCAATACATACACGACGACGGCTGTGATTTAAAAATTATTCAGCTCAAAGATCCGCCCAAAAACACCGATGCCGTCACGCTTAAACTCAAAGAACTCGAAAACGAATTAGATGCGGTACAACTCTCACAAACCGA
>JAHDIA010000065.1:13195-14145 GCA_020631035.1 Chitinophagales bacterium
AATGCCCTCAAAGCTCAAATAAAACAATTGAAACGAGACAGTTTGCCTCTGCTTTCCTTGGAGAATGAGGTCAAAATACTGTTTCCTGAATTACAAAAGTTCAGTATTTCTCGTGTTGCACAAGCCGATTTTGACAATCAATTGGATTCGATTAATGTTTTTCTAATAAGTTGGGATGAAAAAACGTTAAAAGAGCAAAAAAAATCCGTCAAAGAAGAAGAGGAGACGTTAAAGTCTTGGATGGAGGAAAAGCTAGGATGGGACAATTTACAATTGATTAGGTACTAAAATTACTAACAACACAACAAACTACTGAGATGGCCATTGAAAAGATTAGTATTTCAGATTTGCAAGAGTTGAGCTTTGAGTTCGCTCTCAATACCCTCAAATTTTGCAAAGAACTCAAAGCAGAGGGTGAAGACATACTCGCCGACCAACTTTTAAAGAGTGTCACCCAAGTGGGGATGATTGCCAATAGCATAGACGAAAACAGTCATTACAAAGAACTCATTCAAGCGGCTCAAGCGGCAAAAAAACCATTAAGGGCGAGTTTGTATTGGCTCGACTTGCTAGAAAAAGGCAAAGTGGTGGAAGCAGAAAGAATGAAAGCCTTGCGCCAACCTTTGGACAAAATCAAAAATACTTTTGAGGGGAAAGCCAAATCTGCTCAAGCAAAAACGCGGGTAGGGTTTTAGGATGGTACTATATTACAAAAAACAAGCGTTCACTTCATTAGTTAATAGTTGATGAAATGAACGCTTGTTTTTTTATTTCTATTCCTTATTCCCTCTCTACATAAAATAAAATAGCCTCTATATCCTCATCCGATAAGGTCGGAAAAGCGGTCATAATAGCTCGACCATATTCATTGTAAATGGCGATAGCTTGTTCGTCTCCCGCTTTGACCAATGCTTGGGAGTTGCGAATCCATTTTTTCAACCAAACTTCTT
>JAHDIA010000066.1:0-5179 GCA_020631035.1 Chitinophagales bacterium
GAGTACAATCCTGGAGGAAATTATTGTAATAGAACCGATGCAGATGTAAATGGAAATTATAGTTTTTTTAACAACGATACTTTCTATCCTGTTGAAGATTGTCCTGGTAGTACTAGTCCAAGTTCTCTTTTATTTGATATGAGAGATTATCATGCCTTCATAGATACATCTTTTACCCTTAATTTTAATGACAATAGCAGTGTACTGCCTTCACTTTCATCAACAGTAGAAAAAAACTTGATTGTAGATGAAGCGATGATGAGTGAGTTTAACACCTATGAGGTTTGTGCAGGAGCAGGAGCCATTCCACATACCAATGTGATTTCTACCATAGTGTTACCTCCAACAGTCGAACAGCTCAATGTAACAGATATCAATGGCAATCCGATTGTTTATACTCAAACTTATTCAGGAGTAGAGGGTAGTACTTATTTGGTAGAATTGCCAGATCTTAATCCTGGAGATTGCTTTAGTTTTATTGTAGAAACAGAGTTGTTGTTTTGTCCTTATCCAGGAACAGATACCGAGATATGCATTAAAACTACTTCTGCTTGTGTAGATCCTAACATTGCATCTCAATTGTTTGGAGCAGGAGGTGATGGGTGTACTGCGACAGAGTCTTGTTATGAATATGTTGCAGGAGAGGCAGAAATTCAGGCAGAGTGGACCAATTTGTTGGATACACCTGTAGACCTTTGTTCTGTCCAAACCTTGTATGTATTGGTCAAAAATACCAAACAAGCAACACTGACCAATTTGGAATACAATTTCATTTTCCCAAGTGGAGTCAATGTAATTCCAGGCTCATTTGAGTATGCTTATCCAGGTGGTCCAAGCAATCAAGGAACATGGGAGTCTATTTCGGACCCTGTTTTATCAGACTCTAATATTTTAGGAGATATATTTACGATGACAGATAATGAAATGTCTTACATTAATTCAAATGGTTTACTAGGGATTTCTAGTGCATTGGATTCTAATAGAGTGGCTATTCGTTTTCAGGTAGAGTCTCTTTGTGATTCTTATGTATCCTCTACACCTATTTATTTTGAGGCAACAGCAGGTGATCCTTGTGAAGCAACTTTGAGTTCAGGCTTTTCTGTTAATGAAAGTTTACTTATTACCAATGCAATACCAGCAGAAAACGCTCAATTTTTATTGGTAGCTGATCCTTTAAAATACACCTGTGGAGGGCCTGTCCCAGTAAATATTACGGGGCTAAATTTATCTGAAACAGGGGGCATAACAATGATGGCAAATGCTTGTTTTAAGTTTCCATCAGAATTGGCGTATACAATGGGTAGTTTTGATTTAACTGCCCCAGCAGGGTTTACAGCAACTAACTTAACTGAGACGACAGATGCCAATGGAGTAGTTGAGATTTGTTTTGACTTACCAGATGGGATTGGTCCTCAAGAATTTTTTGCATTTACAGTTGAACTAACACCAGATGAATTTACAGATTGTGAAGAAAAAACTTTTGAAGGCTTAGTGAAATCTATAGTTGAAGATCAAACTTGTATAGATAGTGATGGAAATACCAGTACTTGTTCAGTATTTGTCAATAATACCATTAATCAAACCTTATTGATTAATATTACCACACCAGTAGAAGTTGCTGATATGGAGCTAGAAGTTGTGTGTGATGACAATCCATTAGAAACTACTTACAATTATACTTTATTCTTGGAAGGGGTAGCTACCACTGATTATGTAGGCAATATTACAATAGAATTTGTAAGAGACCTTGATCTAAATGGAACTTTGGGACCACTTGATCCAGTTTTGGCTACAACAACTTCATTTGTCAATGTGACTGCTGGTGAAACGATTGAGGATATGGGAGCAGTAACTTTACAGGAGAATATTTCTTGCCCTGTTTTTGTTAGGGTGATTTTTGATGATGTACCTTGTGCTTGTAATGCAAATGAATTTTATTACAATGCAGCACCTACTCCTGATTTCTTGAATCAGTTTGAAGGACCTGTTGTGCTATGTCCCAATGATGATTTGGTATTAGATATTTGTTTGGGATATGATTTTAGTTTGACCCCATCTTTTGGAGGAACATTAACTGAAAACACAGATGGAACATTGACAATTGATTTGGCAGATGGATATGGAATTAACAATCCTGTTGTATTAAGCGTTAGTGGACAACAAGCCAACTGTCCTGCTGGAGAATTTGAATTGGAAATTTTCCAATTAGAAACTTTTGAAATAGGACCTTATACACAAGTTGATGCCTGTAATTCGGAATGTACTATGTTGGATGCCAATATTCCAAGTGATTGGATTGGCAATATGGATGTTTTATGGACACCAGATACTTATTTGGATGATCCTACTTCTCCTACTCCAATGATTTGTAATCCTGAAGCAGATATTATATATACAGTTTCTATTTTTAATCCATCTAATGGGTGTGCAACAGATGCACCATTCCCTGTAAATGTAATTGATCCAACACCTCCAACTTTGACTTATGAAGGCTATGAAAATTGTTTCTTCTCTTATGATCCGCCGAAATTGGTTGCGGAACCCGCTGGTTTGTTTGAATATCAGTTTTATTACATTACTGGAACAGGTTCAGATATATTGTTACAAGCAGGGGCAAACAATGAGTACACTATGAATTTTGCAACTGGAGACTTTTATGTTATTGCCAATGATGGACAATGCAATGTAGCTTCTGATACCATATCTTTGAACATTGGTAATTGTACATTTGATATGGCACTGGTTAAGGTTCTCAACCCAGACCAAACAGTTCCTGTATATGTAGGAGACATTGTTACATTTGACATTACAGTCATTAATCAAGGTGATGTAAATGCTCAAGACATTATCATTTATGATTACATACCTGCTGGTTTCCAATTAGCAGACAACAATTGGAATGACCTAGGAAATAATGAAGCAAGTACAGGAATTCAAGGTCCAATATTGCCTGGGCAATCGGTAACTGTTTCTATAGATTTAGAAGTATTGCCAACCGCAACCGCTGGAAATACAACCAATTATGCAGAGATAGAATCGGCAGATGATATTTATGGAGAAGGTTATCCAGATATTGATTCAACTCCTGATGGTGACAATACCAATGATGGTCCTGTTACCAATGATGTAACAGACAATACCAATGGAGATGAGGACGATCATGACCCTGCAGATGTATTTGTAGAAATATTTGATTTGGCATTGACCAAAATGCTGCTTCCAACACAAACAAATCCTATCACAGTTGGTGATAATGTAACATATGTTGTGGAAATTTGTAATCAAGGGACAGTAGATGCTTATAATGTAGAGGTAGTAGATTATATTCCGCCTGGTATGAGTTTGAATGATGCAAACTGGACACCAGGTGCTAATAATACTGCTTATTACACTTTTACTGGACCAATTGCAGTAGGTGGTTGTCAGAATATTAATATTACTTGTGTAGTTGATTCATATCCTTCAACTGGAAGTTATCAAAACTTTGCAGAAATTAGTAATGCAGAAGACATTGATGGAGACCACCCCAATGATATAGATAGTACTCCAGATGATGATTCTACCAATGATGGGCCTTATGAAGATGATTTGACAGACAACACCAACGGGGATGAAGATGACCACGATCCTGCCGAAATCAATGTTGTATTGGCAGGTGATTGTATAGCATCAACCAATGGTCCTCTTTGTACTGGTGATGCACTTAATTTATCAGAAACTGGAGGAGAAGCTGTAAGTTGGACTTGGACAGGACCAAACTCTTTTATAAGTAATGTACAAAACCCAAGTATAAGTAATATTACAACAGCTAATGCAGGTACTTATACTGTTACAACACAGGATCAATATGGTTTGCTTAGTACTTGTGCTATTGATGTTGTCATAGCTGAACCTTTGGCAGTTATTGAAGTAATCCAAAATGTTTCTTGCAATGGATACAATGATGGGTTTATAGATATAACGGTTTCTGGAGGGCAACCACCTTATACTTTTGATTGGAGTAATGATGGAGAAGAGACACCAGATGATGATACCGAAGATTTAAATGGATTATCCGCAGGAGAATATGGAGTCAGAATTACAGATGCATTTGGGTGTACGATTGTTGGAAAATATACAATAACAGAACCATTGGTTATTGCTTGTAATTTGAGTGGTACAGATGTAAGCTGCAATGGAGGCAGTGATGGGACAATTACTGTAACAGGTACAGGCGGCACTCTACCTTATTCCTACAGTTTAGATGGTGGTCCTTATCAGCCAGGAAACATATTCAATGGAGTTACAGCAGGAACCCATATAGTTACGATTACCGATGCCAATGCTTGTATCAGTACTTGTAGTCTTGTGATTACTGAACCTAGCTTATTGAGTTGTAGTGCAAGTAGTACAGACGAAACAGATTGTGTGATAGATGATGGAACCATCACAGCCTTAGGAAGTGGAGGGACAGCCCCTTATGAATACAGTTTGAATGGAGGCGCTTATCAAATGAGTGGTAGCTTTACTTCCTTGGGAGCAGGTTCTTATGTAATCACAGTAAGAGATTCCAATGGCTGTATGAGTGAATGTAGTGCAATAATAACAAGCCCAGAAGCACCAAGTTGTGAAATTACTTTTTATGAGGATGTAAGTTGCAATGGAGGCAGTAATGGCAGTTTGACAGTGGCAGGAAGCAATGGCAGTGGAGTGTATGAATACAGTTTGAATGGAGGCGCTTATCAGGTTTCTGGAGTGTTCAGTAATTTGCCAGCAGGCAATTATACTGTAACTGTTCGCAATCAAGGAGATCCACTTTGTAGCAGTACTTGTACTGTTATTATCTCAGAACCATTACCACTAAGTTGTTTTGTATTGGGATCAGATGTAAGTTGCAATGGAGGCAGTGACGGCAGTGTAGTGGTATCAGCAGAAGGTGGTAGTCAGACTTATGAGTATAGTATAGATGGAGTTAATTATCAAGGAGCGAATGAGTTTGTCGGTTTGATTGCAGGTTCTTATACAATAACCATTCGAGATGAAGCAGATGTAAATTGTATGACTACTTGTAGTGTAGTAATAGGAGAGCCCATAGTAGCATTGACTTGTAGCTTGTCAGGTACAGATGTAAGCTGCAATGGAGGTAGTGATGGGACAATTACTGTAACAGGTACAGGCGGCACTCTACCTTATTCCTACA
>JAHDIA010000066.1:5279-14132 GCA_020631035.1 Chitinophagales bacterium
AGCAGGTTCTTATGTAATCACAGTAAGAGATTCCAATGGCTGTATGAGTGAATGTGAGGCTACAATAGGAACGCCAGAAGCACCTATGTGTGAAATAGCAAGTAGTGAAAATGTTACTTGTAATGGTGGAAGTAATGGTAGTTTTATAGCAGTAGGTTTGGGTGGAAGTGGAGATTATGAATTTAGTATTGATGGAAGTAATTTTCAAAGTTCTGGAACTTTCTCCAATTTACCAGCAGGAGATTATACAGTAACTGTGCAGAATGTTGGTAATCCAATGTGTACAAGCATATGTTTTGTAACCATAGAAGAGCCTTTTGCATTGAGTTGTAATCTGGAAGGAACAGATGTAAGTTGTAATGGAGAGGCTGATGGTACAATTACAGTAGATGCTGATGGAGGAAGTGGTTTGTATGAGTTTAGTATTGATGGGAATAACTATCAATTAGAGCATACATTTTCTAATTTAATTGCAGGACTTTATACAGTAATTGTACGAGATGTAAATGATGTAAATTGTACAAGTACTTGTACAATTATTATTAAAGAACCTAGTGAATTAAGTTGCACTATTTATAATGTAAATAATGTAAGTTGTTTTGGTGGAAATGATGGTAGTTTTAGTGTTTCTAACACTTATGCAACACCACCTTATGAATACAGTTTAAATGGAGAAGATTGGCAACCAGGAAGTACTTTTTCTGGATTAACAGTTGGCAATTATACTGTGACAGTAAGAGATGGCAATGGTTGTTTCACAAAATGTATTATCTCTATTGATGAACCAGCAGAACTCACTTGTACAGCTGTAGCAACGGATATGACGGATTGTTTTACAGAAGATGGAACTATTTTTGTCACAGGAATGGGAGGAGCAAATGGCTATCAATATAGTTTAAATGGTGAGGCATTCCAGTATGATCCACTTTTTGACTTGTTATCAGCAGGAACTTATATTGTAACAGTTATGGATTACAATGGTTGTACTAGTGAATGTGAGGCTGTAGTAACCAGCCCAGAAGTGCCTCTATGCGATATTATATTCTTTGAAGATGTAAGTTGTTTTGGAGGAAGTAATGGAAGCATAACAGTAGAAGGATATGGAGGTAGTGGAATATATGAATATAGTATTGATGGTATCAACTTCCAGAGTTCTGGAGTATTTGATGATTTGCCAGCGGGAAATTATACAGTAACAGTAAGAAATATCAATGATGTACTGTGTGCAAGTACTTGTTATATTAGCATTGAAGAACCTTTGCCTTTGAGTTGTGAATTAAGAACCAATGATGTAGGATGTTCTGGTTTAGGTAATGCTATAATAGAGGTTGCTGCAATTGGTGGAAGCGGTAATTATGAATATAGTATTGATGGTGTAAATTATCAAGTAACACCACAATTTGCAGGGCTGGGAGCAGGAAACTATACAGTGACTGTCAGAGATGAACAAGATTATAGTTGTATGACTACCTGTTCTATCACAATTGAAGAGCCAACACCATTGAACTGCAGTGCTGTACCAGCTCCTGTAAGTTGTTTTGGTGGTACAGATGGAAGTATTATCATATTAGCATCAGGAGGAACTGAACCTTATGAATATAGCATCAATGGTACATTCTCTTTGGTAGACAGTTTTGTTAATTTGCCAGCAGGTAATTATGAGGTTGTAGTAAAAGATGCAAATGCTTGTATAACAAGCTGTAATGTAGTGATTACAGAGCCATCGGAATTACTTTGTACAACAGTTAGTACAGATGAAACTGATTGTTCGACAGAGGATGGTACCATTGCTGTTACAGGAAATGGAGGAGTATTGCCTTATGAGTATAGTTTAAATGGTGGATCATTTCAAACAGATAGTTTGTTTATTGGATTAAGTGCTGGTAACTACTCTGTCACCATTAAGGATGCGAATGGATGTGTAAGTGAATGTGCTGCTTTGGTTGAAACACCAATGGCTCCCATGTGTAATATTATATTTAGTTCTGATGTTAGCTGTTTTGGTGGGAACAATGGAAGTTTAACCGCAGAGGGAATAGGTGGAAGCGGAGACTATGAGTTTAGTATTGATGGCTTGAATTATCAAACATCAGGAACATTTTCTGGTCTTGTCGCTGGTGAATATACTGTAATAGTTCGCAATCTTGGCAATCCAATGTGTACTAGTTTGTGTCATGTAACAATCAATGAACCCGATGTGTTAAGTTGTGAACTAGTAGCATCAGATGTTGGTTGTAATGGTGCAAGTAATGGTAGTATTCTTGTAACTGCAACAGGAGGAAGCAATGATTTTGAATACAGTATTAATGGTATTGATTTTCAATTAGTAAATGAATTTTCAGGTTTAGCAGCAGGTAGTTATACTGTTACAGTTAGAGATATAAATGATAGTGCTTGTACAACAACTTGCAGCATATTAATTCAGGAACCTCTAGATTTAACTTGTGATATTACTGTAATTGATGCAAGTTGTTTTGATGGAGAGGATGGAAGTCTCACAACAATTGTAAATGGTGGAACAGCACCTTATCAATTTAGTGTAAATGGAGAATCCCTACAAATAGGAAATACTTTTGCCAATTTAGAGGCAGGTAATTATATTGTTACAGTAATTGATGCGAATGGGTGTACAGCCATATGTTCAGCCATTATTGATGAACCTGATCAGTTAAGTTGTACTACCCTGACAACTGATGAAACAGATTGTCAAATAGATGATGGAACTATAATGGTACAAATTGTGGGAGGTAATGCACCATATCAATATAGTATTGATGGGGTAACTTTTCAAAGTACTAATTCATTTGTTGATTTAGGAGCTGGGAACTATATAGTAACTGTAATGGATGACAATGGTTGTACTTCGACTTGTGAGGCAGAAATAAACAGTCCCAATGCACCTATTTGTGAAATATTGTTTACAAATGATGTAAGTTGCAATGGTGGAAATAATGGAGCAATTGCAATACAAGGATCAGGAGGTAGTGGAGATTATGAATATAGCTTGGATGGAGTGAATTTCCAAAATTATGGCTTATTCAATAATTTATCTGCGGGTTATTATATCATTACTATTAGAAATGTTGGCAACCCACTTTGTACTAGTATATGCTCTGCAACCATAGAAGAGCCTTATGCAATTACTTGTGCTATTGAGAAAACAGAGGTAAGTTGTTTAGATGGAAATGATGCCACAATTAATGTGACAGCAACAGGTGGTAGTCAAACATTTGAATATAGTTTAAACGGGATTGATTTTCAAGCTTCGTCTTTGTTTACAGGCTTAGTAGCTGGTAGCTATACAGTTACAATTAGAGATGCAACTGATTCTCAATGTATATCAACTTGCAGTGTATTAATAGAAGAGCCGATTGGTTTGACTTGTGATGTTGTGGCAACAAATGTGAGTTGTAATGGAGGTAGTGATGCTAGCTTGACTGTAAATGGATTTGGTGGAGTACCTCCATATGAATACAGCATTGATGGGGGAGGATTACAATTGACCAATTTCTTTCCTAATTTAACAGCTGGTATCTACAATGTTTCTGTTAGAGATGCCAATGGCTGTTTGAGCAATTGTTCGATTGAAATTGTAGAGCCAGAGCCAATGACTTGTAATCTTGTGTCAAGCAATGAAACAGATTGTCTTATAGATGATGGAACAATTATTGTAAATGTATTAGGAGGGACAGGTCCTTATGAATACAGTTTGAATGGAGGGGGCTATCAAATAGCCAATGTGTTTAATGACTTAGATGCGGGTTTGTATGAAGTGAATATTAAAGATGCAAACAATTGTATTGTAGAGTGTCAAGCAGAAATAGAAGCACCAGAGGCTCCAAGTTGTGAAATAACTAGTATAGTAAATGTAAGTTGTAATGGTGCAAGCGATGGTAGTTTGACAGTGATAGGTTTAGAGGGTAATGGAGTTTATGAATATAGTATTGATGGGGTGAATTTTCAAACATCAGGAACCTTTAATGGGCTAATAGCAGATAACTACACAGTGATAGTTAGAAGCCAAAATAATCCTAATTGTACTAGTATTTGTATTGCAACTATTACTGAACCTTATGCATTAAGTTGTGATGTCTTCAAAACCGACATTAGTTGTAAAGGAGTAAATGATGGTACCATTACTATAGCTGCTGAGGGAGGGACAGATATATATGAATACAGTCTTGATGGAATTAATTTCCAAACATCTAATCAGTTTGCAAATTTAGGTGTAGGAACTTATGATATAGTTGTGCGGGATTTGAACAATCCTAATTGTACAACAATTTGTAGTATTTCGTTTGTTGAGCCTCCAGCAATAGCTTGTAGTTTATTGGTAAATAATGTTTCTTGTAATGGAGGAAATGATGCCAGTATAGTGGTAAATGTTCAAGGAGGAAGTCCGTCATATGAATATAGTCTCAATGGTGGTGCTTGGCAGCCAGGGAATAATTTTAATTTATTAACTGCTGGTATTTACACCATCAATGTTAGAGATAGAAATGGCTGTCAGACTAGTTGTGTTACAGTTGTAACAGAACCTACAATGTTAACTTGTTCCGCTACAGCAACCGATGAGACAGATTGTTTGCTTAACGATGGAACAATTACAGTGACCGCAAATGGAGGGACGGGAATACTTCAATATAGTTTAGATGGAGTCTCATTCCAAACAAGTGGATTGTTTACGGCTTTAGATGCAGGAACTTATGTAATAACAGTGAAAGATATGAATGACTGTATAAGTGAATGTGAAGTAAGCATTCATACACCTGATGCCCCTAGTTGTGAAATAGTTTCTTTTGAAAATGTTTCTTGTAATGGAGGAAATGACGGTAGTATTGAAGTAATTGGACTTGGTGGAAGCGGAAGCTATGAGTATAGTATAGATGGAGTGAATTTTCAAACGTTTGGAATATTTCCAAATCTATCTGCAGGAACTTATGCCATTACAGTTAGAAATACTGGCAATGCAATGTGTACGAGTGTCTGTAGTGTTAGTATACTGGAACCAGATGTTTTAGAATGTGCAACAATCTTAATGAGTGATGTAAGTTGTCAAGGTGCAGTTGATGGAGAAGCAACTGTATTGCCATCAGGAGGAACCTCGCCTTATACATTTAGTTGGGACAATGGGGAGATTTTGCAAACAGCATCTAATCTTTCAGCAGGATTACATACAGTGACTGTTACAGATGCAAATGATTGTGTAAATATTTGTGAAGTATTTATTGCAATACCAGATACATTTATTTGCGAAATAACAACTATTCCAGTTAGTTGCTTTGGTGGAAATGATGGACAAATTAGTGCTATGGGAACTGGTGGAAGTGGAAACTATTTATATAGTTTAAATGGAAGTCCGTTCCAACCTGGAAATGTATTTGTTAATTTGATTGCAGGAACATATACAGTTAGTATCCAAGATGGAAATGCTTGTATAAGTACTTGTACAGCCAATATTACCGAACCTACTGAATTAACTTGTCAAGCAACTAGTATAGATGTATCGGATTGTGGTATTCAGGATGGAAGTATTGAGGTGCTAGGGCAAGGAGGCTTGTTACCTTACGAATACAGTTTAAATGGAACGTCTTATCAGTCAAATGGCGTATTTACAGGACTTGATGCTGGTAATTATACCATAACAATTAAAGATGCCAATGATTGTACAGTAGAATGTGATGCAGTTATTCTAGCTCCTGAAACTCCTATATGTGAAATTGTTAATGTAGAGAATGTAAGTTGTAATGGGGCAGCTAGTGGTAGTCTTACTGTTCAAGCTAGTGGTGGAAGTGGAGATTATGAATATAGTATTGATGGACTTAATTTCCAGAGTTCTGAATCATTTGATGGATTGATAGCTGGAGATTACACAATAACAGTACGTAACCTAGGTAATTCAATGTGCATTAGCACCTGTCAAGTAAGTATTGAAGAGGCAAATGCTTTAACTTGTTCTACAAATGTTATAGATGCTAGTTGTTTGGATGGGAATGATGGAATGATTAATATTTTTGCTCAAGGTGGTAGTGGCAGTTATGAATACAGTATAGATGGAGTGAATTATCAAAATATTGCATCTTTTGAAAACTTGATCGCAGGTTTATATTCAATTACTGTTAGAGATGTAAATGATATAAGTTGTACAAGTAGTTGCAATGCATTGATAGTAGAACCCAGTGGGTTGAGTTGTGAGCTTCTTATAAGTAATATTACTTGTAATGGCGGAAATGATGGGGTTTTGACAACATTGATAAATGGAGGGACACCTCCTTATGAGTATAGTACTTCAGGGTTTGGGTGGCAAGCAAGTAATGTCTTTACAGAGCTTGAAGCAGATACATATACTGTAACAGTAAGAGATGCCAACGGATGTTTAAGTACTTGCATAACTAGTATAACTGAGCCAGAATTAATGAGTTGTACTGTCTCAGTCGCTGATGCAACGGATTGTACATTAGAAAATGGCATCATCAATGTAAGTGTAGTCGGAGGAAATGAGCCTTATGAGTATAGTTTAAATGGAAGTAATTATCAAGCAGAGAACATATTTAGTGATTTAGGTGCAGGTGTTTATACCATATCAGTAAGAGATGCCAATGCTTGTATGTCTCAATGTGAAGCAAGTATTGAAGCACCAGAAACACCAAGCTGTCAAATTACTAGTAGTACCAATGTTTCTTGTAATGGTGCTGATGATGGTAGTTTAAATATAATAGGTATTGGTGGTAGTGGTGACTATGAATATAGTATTGATGGTATTAATTATCAGACGTCAGGTAGCTTTAATAATTTAGCTGCAGGAAACTATACCATAATAGTTAGGAATGTCGGAAATCCTACTTGTACGAGTTCTTGTTATATTAGTATAACAGAACCACTGCCAATTAGTTGTTTTGCATCTGCAACCAATGTTTCTTGTAGTGGAGCAAATGATGCAAGTATTGAGCTAATGGCATATGGCGGTAGTGGTGCTTATGAATATAGTTTAGATGGAATTAATTTTTCACCTGCAACTACTATAAATGGTTTGTCTAATGGATTATATACAATAACGGTACGTGATTTGTTCAATCCAATTTGTACCAGTATTTGTACTGTGACAATTGAAGAACCAATGGCTTTTACTTGTAATGCTTTAGTAACAAATGCAGATTGTGCAGGAGAAACGGAAGGTAGTATTGTTGTCAGTGCTAGCGGAGGTGCTATACCACATACTTTTAGCATTGATGGAATAAACTTCCAGTTAACAGGAGTTTTTTCAGGTTTGATGGCAGGTAATTATGAAGTAATTGTCAAAGATGCAAATGGATGTCTCACAAGTTGTGAAGCAATAGTTGAAGAAGTTAATTGCACATTTGATTTGGCATTAGATAAAACTATTGCACCAAATCAACAATATCCAGTGTACCCTGGGGATGATGTAACTTACATTATAACTGTTGAAAATCAGGGAAGCATTAATGCATACAATGTAGCTATTACAGACTATTTACCAACAGGATTTGTTTTGAATGATAACAATTGGATTGGAGGTGTCAACAACTCAGCAATCTATACAATTACAGGACCAATATCTGCAGGTGAAAGTATGAGTATTAGTATTACTACTACAATTACTGAAGATTTTGATCCCAACAATACAGTGAATGTTGCAGAGATAACAGATGCTGAAGATGAAGATGGCAACAATCCACCTGATATAGATAGTGATGAAGATAATGATGATGGAGATCAGTCTGAGGATGATGAAGACAGTGTTGAACTGCCAGTAGATGTATTTGATTTGGCATTGATTAAGCAATTGGCTGATGATCAAGTTGCCACTGTATCTGTAGGAGATCAAGTTACTTATACAATTACTATTTACAATCAAGGAACAATGGTCGCTCAAAATATCCAAGTGGTAGACTATCTACCCAATGGTATGAGTTTGGTAGATAATAATTGGAGTCAAGGAGCTGGTAATGAAGTCTTTACTTCTTTAAATGGCCCATTGAATCCAGGTGATTCATTAATGGTGAACATTACTGTTGTAATTAATGATATACCAAGTAATGGTATATTTGAAAATTATGCTGAAATCAGCAATGCAGAAGATGAAGAAGGAAACAATCCTATAGATGAAGATTCTACACCAGACAATGATCCAAACAATGATGGTCCAGTTGATGATGATGTAACAGATAATAGCAATGGTGATGAGGATGATCATGATGGGGAAGTATTGGTGGTAGAAGAAGAAGAGTTTGACTTGGCATTGATTAAGCAGTTGGCTGATGGGCAAGAGTCAACAGTTGCCATTGGTGATGATGTGACTTATACAATTACTGTGTACAATCAAGGAAATGTAATAGCTCAAAACATTCAAATAGTAGATTACATTCCTAGTGGATTTACACTTAATGATGCTGATTGGTTGATGGGAACAGGAACCCAAGCATATACAAATTTAACAGGTCCCGTTTCACCAGGAGACTCAATAGAAGTTAACATAACATTGACTGTTGGGTCAGATGCAAGTTTGGGTGCAAATACCAACTATGCAGAGATTAGTTCGGCGGAAAATGAGGATGGTATGCCTCAAGAAGATGTGGATTCTACTCCAGATGACAACAACAACAATGAGGGACCAGTTGATGATGATGTAACAGATAATAGTAATGGAGATGAAGATGACCATGATCTAGCAGATGTTATTGTTGAAGAACCAGCTATATTCGACTTGGCATTGACCAAGACTTTATCTGCAGCTCAGTCCTCAAGTGTAAGTGTAGGAGATGAAGTAACATTCACCTTGACTGTTTACAACCAAGGCGATGTAGCCGCCTACAATGTAGAAATCAGCGATTA
>JAHDIA010000820.1 GCA_020631035.1 Chitinophagales bacterium
TTGTAGAGATGTCCCGATGCATCGAGGACATCTACAACTTGCAGCGGATAGCGGGTAAACAAGTGGCGACGAAGCACCCAAACATTTGCTCCTAAATCTATTTACTTGCTCCCAATTGTTCTGTTAATATTTTCCAATTGCCTTCTTCATTGACCAATACTGTTGTGCCTTTCCCAGTCCCACCAATGGATTTGCCTTGGTAGAGTCCTTGCCATTTGAAGTCGAAAAGATAGACTGCAAACTGTTCTGTTTGTTTTACCCAATGTACATTAGTGATTAAAAATTGCTCGTTCTTTATGCTTGCAAAGTTTTGCTCATACGCTTGCTTTACTTGTGCGATGCCTTTGTGTACTGCGCCTGTAGAAAAGGTAACACATACTTCGTTGTGCATAAGCGGTTTCACTATTTCCCACTTTTGAGATTTTAGGGCTGCTTCATATTTTTTTATAAACGTTTCTGGATTCATAGGCTAAAATATAAAAAGGGCCACAAGACCTTTGCCTCGTGACCCTTGGGTTTTGGTTTGTTTTTTGGTTTTCTATAGATTCATTTTCAATTGTTTCTCTATGGAGAGCACATGTTGTTGAAAATCCATATCAGTATCCATCAAATTGGAAATGGTTTGGCAAGCGTGTATGACTGTACTGTGGTCACGTCCACCAAATTCTCGTCCAATGGCTTTGAGCGAAGCATTGGTAAACTGCTTGGCAAAATACATTGCAATTTGTCGAGCCTGTACGATTTCTCTTTTACGAGATTTGCCAATGAGTTGTTCTTGGCTGACACTGCACTCTTCACAAACTTTTTGCTGAATCACTCCAATAGAAATGTTCTTACTGGTATTGTTGATAAAGCTTTTGAGAATGCGCTTGACCAATCCTAGGTCAATTTCTTGTTTCATCAATGAACCTTGCGCCAAGATGGTGATGAGTGCCCCTTCCAATTCACGGATATTGGTATTGACAGCATAGGCAATGTAGTCTACCACTTCTCTAGGCAATTCGATGCCCTCGGCGTACATTTTTTTCTCCAAAATAGCGACACGGGTTTCGTAATCAGGTACTTGAAGATCTGTTGTCAATCCCCATTTAAAACGTGAGATTAGACGCTCTTCCATACCATGCATATCTTTTGGAGGACGATCACTGGTCAGTATAATTTGTTTGCCTGACTGATGTAAGTGATTAAAGATATGGAAGAAGATGTCTTGAGTTCTATCTTTATCGGCAAAGAATTGTACATCATCGACAATTAGGATGTCCACCAATTGATAAAAATTGATAAAATCATTGATAGATCCACCTTTTACCGCATCAATGAATTGATTGGTAAACTTTTCGGACGAAACATACAAGATGGTAATATTGGCATAATTGGCCTTGGCAAAATTACCAATGGCTTGTGCCAAGTGTGTTTTACCCAAACCTACCCCACCATATAAAACCAGAGGATTAAAAGCTGTTCCTCCTGGATTATTGGCAACAGCCAAACCAGCAGAACGCGCCAATTGGTTACATTCCCCTTCTACATAGGTATCGAAGGTGTAAGATGGATTGAGTTGAGAATCTATGTTTAATTTTTTCAGCCCAGGAATCACAAAAGGATTTTTGATGGCTTCATCTTCTTTTGCAGCTTTCTCTGTGGGTGTCTTTTTCATATAAGATGGCTCTGATTTTTGTGCAGGCATATTGACTGTAAAAGGTGCTGCACTTTTGGAGCTATTTTCAATAACAATACGGTATTCGAGTCGGGCTTCATTGCCCAATTCTTGACGAATTGTTTTACTCAACAAACCTACATAGTGTTCCTCTAGCCATTCATAAAAGAATTGACTTGGAACTTCTATTGTCAAAACAGAGTTTTCCAACTTGATAGGTTTGATTGGTTCAAACCAAGTTTTAAAACTTTGTTGATTAACATGATCTTTAATGATCTGCAGGCAATTAAGCCAAATTATATTTACATCTGGTTGCACTACTGAAGGCAAAGGACGGCGTTTTAAGTTGTTAAACCATAAAATTAAGCAAAAATCTTGAGCTAATTTTTTTGTAACAAGTAGTAGGTTCTCCGCCATCAATTTAAGAAAAATTGTTGGTAAAAAGAATTACTACAGCCAAAAAATTTATTAGCCTGTCGGGGAAGGCATTAGAATTTTTGTATAATTATGAGCAGTTATGGCACATTCAACATTTTGAGCTTACCCCAAAATTACTCAAGGACACAAAAATATTAAACT
>JAHDIA010000821.1 GCA_020631035.1 Chitinophagales bacterium
CAAGATAGATGAAAATATCTGTTGAAATAAATTGTAAAATTTCAGCAAGATTTAATGTTGTTTTTAACCAAAAAAATAAAATGAAAATTTACAAAGGACTAATCATATTGTGTTTGTTGAGTTTGGGCTTAATGACAGCTTGTGACGATGAGTTAGAAGAAGTACCATTGGGACAAGATGTAGAATATTTGCCAACTCAAGAAGGGCATACATTGACCTATCAAGTGGATACTACTTTTTACGATGTATTTTTTGATACGGTCTATACCCATTCAGGACAAATACGAGAAGTGTTTTTAGGTAGCAATACTGACGCAAATGGCAACGAAATCACACAATTGGCCCATTACTACCGTAGTGATGCCAACCAAAATGTTGCTTGGGACAAGATTACTCCAAGAATTTGGTACATCAGTAAAAATGACCAACAAATTGAAAAAGTGGAGGAAAATTTGCGCTTCATCAAATTGAGTTATCCAATCATCGAAAGTCAAAAGTGGGCAGGAAATTCTTTTATAGATACAGAAGACGAACGTTGGAGTTATTACAGAGATTGGTTGTATGAATATCAAAATATTGGAGGGGCTTATACCGTCAATGACCAGGTGTATGACAATACAGTTATGGTCGTTCAAAATGATTTTATAGATCTTTATGCAGCCAATTACAGTGTAGAAGTCTTTGCAAAAGATGTGGGTTTGATTTATAAAGAACTTATGGTCGTAGATTGGGATACTTCTAAAGATGATATTGATGACAATGATCCTATTGCAACTGAAGAACGTCTCGAAACACCTTGGCCTGATAGAGCCAATCAAGGACAATACATTGTTATGAAGCTAATACCCTAGAAAACTAGAATAATTACCCTAATCACCCTTAATTTAATGTTCAATTTTTAAAACCAAAACCATGCTAAAAAGGATATTGCTACTAATTGTTTGTTGTTTTTGTTTAAACATAGCAACAACTTATGCGCAAACTACTTATGACTACCGTTACTGGGTAATGTTGACAGATAAAAATGATAATCCCTATTCCATCGACAATCCATCAGCTTTTTTGTCTGATAGAGCCATTATACGTCGAAGTAGTCAAAATATTCCCATAAGTGAACAAGACCTTCCAGTCAGTCCACATTATGTACAAATGCTCAACAATTGGAAAGATGAAATCAAGGTAGCCTATACCACCAAGTGGTTCAATGCAGTTGTAATAGAATTTAGCGACGACAGTACCAAGCAAATTCTCAATGGTCTTTTGGATTTCGATTATGTACAAGACACCATCCTCCTTCGCAAATTGGTCAAAGGATCAGGCAAAAAAGAAAACATTTCGGACATCAGTCGTAGCAAATTGTCAGCAGAAGTTTTTGACGAAACTACTGCCGCTGTCGCCGAAAGTTTTCTTGATTTACACAATGGCAAAAGCCTGCATTACAATGGCTTTAAAGGAGAGGGCGTAATCATTGCAGTAATGGATACAGGTTATCCTTATGTCGATGGTTTAACAGGGCTAGAGCAGTTGTATACAAACAATAGAATAATGGGCATCAAAGACTATCCCGATTTAGACAATGATGTTTTTGGAGAAGATGAATACCCTCATGGTACAAGAGTTTTGTCTATTATAGCAGGAGACATTCCTGGAGCCTATACAGGATCAGCCCCCAATGCCAACTATATGCTCCTCAAAACAGAAAACATAGATACAGACCAACGCTCTGAGGAAATAAATTGGATTGCCGCTGCCGAATTTGCTGACAGTGCAGGAGCAGATATTTTGACCACTTCTTTGGGATATTCTATTTTTGATTATCCAGAATACAATTATACTCAAAGCGAATTGAATGGCAATACTGCTTGGATTACCAAAGGAGCAGACATTGCTGCAAGTAAAGGAATGTTTGTCCTCAATAGCGCAGGAAATGCGGGTTCAAACTCTTGGGGCATCATCACAGCTCCTGCCGATGCAGATAGCGTCTTTACAGTAGGTGGCATCAAAATAGATTCAACCTATTGGCCTACCAGTTCACGAGGTCCTTCTGCTGATGGGCAAGTTAAACCAGAGGCAGTTGCTATGGGAACAGATGTGTCATTTATCAAGGAAGATGGAACAATATCTGAAGGTGGAGGCACTTCTTATGCCGTACCCATCATTGCTGGTTTGACAGCTTGTTTGTGGCAAAGCAATCCCAATTTAAGTGCTTGGGAAGTCCGAGAAATCATTTTAC
>JAHDIA010000067.1:0-12737 GCA_020631035.1 Chitinophagales bacterium
TAATGTAGTTCTACAAATTTAATGTTTTTCTTGTAGAACCACAAGTATGATTTTGAGGGTAGATAAAATGAGAACCAACGAAGAACCACCCAAAATAAAATACGCCTGATTGCAGTGGATATGGCGGCATTGCATACGGCACCCGTAGCGACGCACGGCCGTGCGTTTCCCCAAACCACACAGACAAAACGGAATAAACCACTGCCGCCATAGAAACGTAAAGCGGGGACAAACCTTGCAAACGAAAGCCCCCAACGTTCCGTCCCCATCATTCAAATTTGTGGGATAAATGTAGCATGTAAAAGGAATTTTTTTATTTTGCAAAGTGTAATAATATACAAAGCAATACAATGAATGCAAAAGATTTTTTGGAACAGTATTTTGAGTACAGTTGTTATGCCTCTGCGAGTGCGCCTTCTTATGTATTTAGGACCAAACAGTTGGAGAGTCTATTGGCAGCCTTTGGGATTGCTCGAAAGAATGCTGATCCTAAATTGAACAACAATCGTTATGTTGTCGGTGGGCAAAGGATGGAGCGGAGAACTCGTTTGGAACAAATGAGTGAGTTGGAGTATTTTGAGAGTGGGGAGTTTTTGAATGATAGACCATATTTGGACAATATGGAATTGGTGCTAAAGATTGAACAGTTTGCTTTGAAAAATATCTCTCTTGGATTGAAGGACCAAAAAGGGCGGAATCTTGCATTGGCTTGGTTGTTCAATGATTTGATGAATTTTAGAAAGGAGGTCTATAAGGTGGCAAATCCGTGGGGTGGCTTTTTGGAAGGTTTTGAAATTGGTTTGTATTATGGCAAATGCCAAGCGGAAAATTTGAAGCAAGTCATTCGAGAAAACCTGGGAGAAATAGACGAAACTTTGAGCTTGTTGATTGATCCGAAAAAAAAGGAATACATTTTGGAGGACTTGGTGAACGATTTTGGGTATCCTGATGTAGATTTAAAGGAAATGGATCGAGAGTGGGAAATGGAAAATTGGTAATTCTCCCTTCGGCAGGCTCAGGGGGCTTTTGATAAGTTCAGGTAGCGTCTTTCGGTAAGCCCACAGAGCGATTCAACAAGTTTAAGATTTTTTAAAATTATTAAAGCAATGGTTACATTTAAAGAAATAACAAAAGAAACGCTTTTTCCTATTTTGAAGTTGAAGGTACACGAACATCAAAAGGATCAAGTAGCAAACAATGCTGTTTCGGTTGCCGAAGCACATTACAATCTTGATACTGCATGGTTTCGAGGCATTTACAAAGACGATACCCCAGTGGGTTTTGTGATGTTGGAATTGGATCATAAAGAAAAAGAGTATGGTGTATGGCGATTTATGATTGATAAAAACGAACAGGGCAAGGGCTATGGTCGAGCAGCGATGGACTTGATTAAGGAGGTATTTCGGGAAGAAGTACCAGGAATCAAAGAATTTACTTTGTCTTATGTCCCAAAAGAAAAGGATGGAGCGGATGGGTTTTATCGTAAATGTGGTTTTGTGGATACAGGGGAGATTGTGCATGGAGAGAAGGTGATGCGGTTTGTTTATGAGTAAGTCTTCCCTTCGACAATGCTCCCTTCGACAGGCTCAGGTAGTGTCCTTTGACAAGCTCAGGTAGCGTCTTTAGACAAGTTCTCTGAGCTTGTCTAAAGACGCTTGAATTTTTAAATTAATAGGCTATGCAGTATCAAACCATCCAAAAAATACAAGGAATCCTACAAGCAGTTGGAGAAGCTCAAGAAGGCAAGGGAGCCTCACCCGAATCCATTGCCCAAGGAGAAAAAAACCTAGGGATACAATTGCACCCATTGCTCAAAGCATTTTACGAGCATTTTGGGGAACACCCATTGTTCCAAGACAAAAAAGGATTTCAGTTTAATTTGGAAAAGGTGGAGAGTTTGATAGTCGAAAGCTATGACGAAGAGCCGCCTTATATTACCCTTTTTACAGGCGACCCAGGATATGGACTTACCCAAATTATTAGAGTGTCCGAAATGGAGAAGGCAGAACCAATGACCGAATATTGGAGTGAGGAAGGGCTAGGCAACAAAAGCAGTCTTGCCGAATGTTTGGAAGGCATTAGCTTACACAATTTGCAATTGGAGTACCAGCAAAAGGCAACATTTGATATCAAGTATTTTGACACCAATGTAGTTACTCAAAAATACAATCTTATAGCAGACGAACAATATGGGAATGACAAGGTATGGGTTACGGTGTATGGAGCCAATAGAGGCTGTGCCGTTAATGCCAAAGAGGCGGCTGATTTGTTGGACTGCCTACTAGCCTTAGGATTGAATAAATATCGAGGGGATATACAACTAAATTTTGACAAAGAAAGCCAACCGATTGACTTTCAAACGCTCCAGAAATTTGTACGAAGCAAAGTGCATTTGAGCTATGAATGGGATATGGTAAGTGTACAAGAATTGCAAGATTTGTTGACAGAACACAATGGGCTTGTACCACTGTCAAAAGAGGTGGGTTTTACTTTGGACTCCAATTATGGCACCCATAAAATAAGCGAAATACCCGAAAAGAAAGCGAAGAGCTTAGAAGCCAGTAGCCAAGAAATCAATGAAATCATACAGCAGGGTTTGGACAGTATAGACGAAAAGGAAACCGTCGAACTCAAGCTCAAAGATGTGGTGCATCTCTACAAAGTATTTGGCGAAATGAACCGATTTTTTCAAGAGGCAGAGCATTACCAAAATCCACAAGATTTAGAGACTTTTTTAGGCGATCAAGCAAAGGGCTTGAGAGCCGAAATATTTAAGATAAGCCATCAAGTACTGCCCCAATATTTGCCCCATTCCATAGAAGAAAAAATAGACGAAGAACAGCCACCTTTTGATGCTCCTTTTTATCCTTTTTACTACCATTCCAAATACGAAGACAGTTTTCACAATGGCACCCAAACTGTCAAAGACAGAGAGAGCTTTGTGGCATTCCTAGCAAAATTGGTGGAGGACTACAAAAAAGAATTGAGTGAGCAATTAGCAGGCGAAGAAGTGGAAGCCAAAGAAATGGAATGTCTAAAAACGGAGGCATTCTTGGAAGGGTTATTGGAGACTATCGAAAAAATGGACGAAGATTACCAGCGCAATTTAAGATTGGAAATTTTACCCAGTGCTCCTACTTGGCGTAATTTTGCAGAACTCTTGCAAAGGACCAAAACCCTTCAGTTGTATCCCAAATTTCACAAGGAGTCAAGAGAGAAACAATGAATAGATTAAAATACAGGAGACAGTTTTTATTTACAAGCAAAGAATGTATGGAATTAAACGCTTGGCAAATACAAAAAGTGAACAAACATTTTTTATACGTACATCCCGACTGTGCATTGACATCGGTAGGCAAAACAGCTAGCAAACAATTGTTGTTAGTTGGGCATATATTGCATCCACACTTTCCCCATAAGACCAATAAAGATTTACTGAATGATTTGCTTAAATTGGAATCTAGACAAGACTTGATACGAGCACTGTATCCTATGGTTGGGCGTTTTGTATTGATTGTAGTGGAGTCAGGGAAATATACTTTCTTCAACGATGCTTGTGGGTTAAAAACTTGTGTGTATACCCAAAAAGAAGGAAGTCTCCAAGCTGCATCCCAAGCTTTGTTATTGGATTTAGTTGTCCCCCTCCCACAGACAAAAAGAAAGGAGCAATACCTCAATTCCCAATACGTTGAGACCAATATCGAACATTGGTTGCCAAGTGGAACAACATTGTACGAAGGAATTCACCACCTAAAGCCCAATCATTATTTGGATGGCAAGACCTTGGAACAAGTTCGTTATTGGCCATTGTATCAAAGGACAAGGCAAAAACTGGAACATTCTGTAGAACAAATGGCAGAGATTTTAAGAAATACAATGTTGGCAGCCCATCAAAGATTCAAATTGGCATTGCCACTTACAGCAGGTTGGGACTCTCGTATAATTTTAAGTAGCTGTAAAGATATTGTACAAAATATTTGGTGTTATACTTTGCAATATCGTGATCTAACAGAGACTTCTAATGATTTAAAAATCCCACAAAAGTTGTCAGCTAATTTGGATTTGAACTATCAAGTTATTGACTGCCGAAAAGATTTGGACCAAGACTTCGTAAAAATATACGAATGCAATACAGATATGCCGCACATCAATGATTGGGCAAAAATCGCCTACGGAATGTATGACTCGTTTCCTGATGATAGGGTATGCATCAAAGGCAATTGTGCAGAAGTTGGTCGCTGTTTTTACTACCCAAGTGGAACACATGATATAATTAGATCAAGCAAAGACCTACTTAAATTAGAACGATACTGGAACGAAATAGATTTTATAAAAGAGCACATCAATACATGGTACAAAGAGGCAAAAGAGATCGAGCAAAACTTTGATTATGATGTATATGATTTGTTTTATTGGGAACACCGTATGGGTAGTTGGCAAGCACAAGGACAATTAGAATGGGACATCGTACAGGAAGTTTTTACGCCTTTTAATAATCGGGAATTATTGGACCTTATGCTGGGGATTGATGCAAAGCATAGGTGTGCTCCCAATTATGTTCAATTTACCAAAGTGATGCAAAGTTTATGGGAAGAGGTATTGCAAGAACCCATCAATCCCATACCTGTTAGAGTCAAACTAAAAGGAGTAGTACGAAATGCATTGAGTAAAATTGGACTCCTTCAACCTTTGAAAAAGGTACTTGGAAGATAAATTGAGTTAACAAATCAACAACAAATGTTAAACAAATAAAGAATACTTAGACAAATATGAGATAAGCCAAATAATGATTTAACTTTATAAAAAAGTAAATTTGTTATGGCTAGAAAAACTTTGGGAATCATTTTATTGCTTTGTTGCTTGGGTAGTTATTGCATTGCACAAAAACCAATCGAAGCACTTTTAGACAGCCTCACACAAATTATGGAAAAAAACAAAATTCCAGGGGCAATGATTTCCATAGTAACTGCCGATTCCATCATTTATGCAGGTGGTTTGGGAGTAACAAATATTGACACCAAAGAAGCCGTTACAGCCGACCATCTTTTTCGCTTGGGTTCTGTTTCCAAATCTTTTATTGGAATGGCAGCTTTGCAATTGTCTGAACAAAATCGCTTAGACCTCAACCAATCCATACTCGAAATTGATCCAAAGATTCCCCTACAAAACGATTGGGCAGAAACAACACCCATCACCACTGCCCACCTTCTAGAACACACCGCTGGTTTTGACGATTTACATGGTCACGCTATTTACAACAAAACGGATTCTGTTGCCCCTAGCTGTGCCCAACTCAGTCAAACGCACGTCAATTCCTTGTATACCCGTTGGCAGCCAGGTACTCGTATGGCTTATGCCAATCCTGGCTATGTAGTAGCGGGGCAAATCATTGAAACGGTCACCCAACAGCCTTATCACCAATACCTCAAAACAGCCATTCTCAATCCCCTTGGAATGACTCAATCGGGCTTTTATTTTAAACGACCCAAAAACAAATTGATGGTAGAGGGACACATTCGTCAAGGAGGCAATGTAAGTACCATAGACTTTACCCATACTCAAGGAGGACCTGCGGGAGAACTTTGTTCCAATGCCAAAGAGATGGCAAAGTTTTTACAATTTATGCTCAACAAAGGCAATCAAAATACCCAACAAATCATTTCCCCTCAAGGCTTTGGTCGACTTGAAAATGCACAAAGCACTTTAGCTGCAAAGGCAGGTTTGCCAGGGGGTTATGGCTTGGGCAATTCCAATGCTTGGCGCAAGGGCTACCCCTTCCACGGACACAATGGCGGCATCGACGGATTTGTATCGGACTATACCTATTCAAGAGAAGCAAATATGGGTGTTGCTGTTGCCATCAATCGAGGCGCAAGAATAAGGGAATTGGTCAGGGAAATCATCAATTACTATGTCGAGGAGGACAAAAGCAGGGCTGCCAATAGACTAACTGCTCCCATCCCACAATCAACCATTGACACCTACGAAGGCTTTTATTTTTTTAAAAATCCCAGAATGGAAATTCGTAGATTTTTAACCGACTTGGTAGATGGTATTGATCTAGATTTTGAAGAAGACAAAGTCATTGTAAGAGATCCCATCAACAACATTCGGGACACCCTTTACCACGCAGGCAACAATCAATTTTATTCAAAAAATGAAGGCATTCCCTTTGCGATGTTCCTACAAAGCCCCGAAGGCAAAACAGCCTTATGGCTCGCCAACGACTATGCCGAAAAAGGTTCTAAAACCTGGGGCGTCATCAAAACCTTATTGTTTATTTTTTCTATCTTTTCAGCCATACTTTTCTTTTTATATGGCTTAGTCAGTTTGCTCATTCAAATCTTTTCCAAAAAAAGAAAACTTAAATTTAGTTTGCTAGGATTGTGGCTCACAGCCCTAAGTTTTATTGTTATGATTGGAGGCTTTATCTACTCTGCCGAGATGGTCGAAGCAGGCGAAGTATATCACATCGGCAGCATCATTTTGTTTGTCAGTGGCATCTTATTTTTGCTATTGGCATTTACCTCCTTCCTACAAAGTTTTCAACTCTCAGACGGAGGAAAGTTTTATAAATTTTACTACCGCCTCACCGCCTTTTGTCTCTTTGGACTTGCACTCTATTTATTTGTCTATGACTTTATCGGCTTTAAAATGTGGGCGTATTAATCAAATTGTGAATTGTAAATTATAAGTTGTAAATTGAGTTGATGCCTGGCATTTTTAAAATGCCTCGCATCTTTATAAATTAACTTTTTATTTACCCTGATTTTGTCGAAGAATTGTGCAGCGTGTGTGGTTCATGGCTGCATTATGGTCAGGTTAGCCAACGCATGTTTTAGGCTGCGTCGTAGATTGCATCCGCCCGCTCATCCTACGCTTTTTTTAATTGTACAATAATGATTTGCTAACTCAAACAAAATTTATGTCTACATAAGCATTAAATAAAAAAAATCTCATAAGTTTACTTATGAGATTTTTTTTATTTTGATTCTTGATTAAGGTCTTGTAATAATCATTGCGCAACCTTGACATCCACTTGCAGGATGGCAACTGCCACTATTGTCAAAAGTACAAACATCACCCTCGCCTTGAACACACATACAGAAAATCTTCTCCCATCCAATGGGACGTTTGTTATTTGTATTTGGGAAGGGTAAAGCAGCTCTACAACCATAAAAATTAACCAATTGGTAGTGATAGCCTTCAGGCAATTCTCCGTTCTTTTTGGCTTCAATATTTAAAGGTTTTCCATTGTATACTTTTGATTTAAATGCCTCAAATGCTTGCTTTAATTCAGGTATTTCTAAATGTGTGGTTGTTAGAGAAAAAGGAAGCTTTTCAAAATCATCAGCATTGTCAACAAAAGAAATGCCTTGGCTTGGGTCAGCATAAACTACCTTTCCTTTTGTTGTCCACGTAATTCTATCACATTCACTACACCCATTAGATTGACAGTTTTTGCCTGTATTTATAACAGAGCAAGAACCACTATCACCCATACATATACAAACAATATGCACAACGTCTGGTCTTTTAAAATAATTTCCATTTTCATCTTTGCCATAAGCCAATACATTGTCAGGCAAAATATACTTTGCTTCATTGTCATTTACTTCTACTCTTGTACCAGGTGGTACTTGTAAATCCTCATTAATATCAGTCCATTCTGTAAAAACTGTTACGTTTTCTTTTTCTAATTCACTTGCTTCTATTTGTGTAGAGGTATTTAAGCTCTCTTCTTGGCTACAACTAGAATAAAACAATGCAATAAATGTAAACACAAAAGAGAGTCCTGTGATAAAAATTCCATTTTTCATGATTCATTAAGTTTTATAGATTAAAAAATGATTTTTTTGGGTTCTTATAATCAATTATACCTCAAAACTAAATCAAAGTACTAGCTCCTTTCAACCACACTTTTCCAAAAAAATAGCAGCAAAAAACGAATTTATACCGTCCTGTATGTGGTTTTTTGGCGAGCTATTTTATTGATAATCAATGAGCTATGTTTTTGATTTTAAAAGGTGTTTTTTCATTTGAAAGTTTGTAAAAAGGAACGAAAAAAACAAAACAAGTGTTGATACCAATTACAAGCACAACCCAAATGAACTACCAGATCATACAGGACCAACAAAAACTACTCGAATTCATCGAGTGGTTGCCAGACTTGGCAGACAACGAAAAATACTACTGTTGTCTTTTTGCCCGAAAAAAATACTGTGCAGATCAACTCAAGTCTAGCGACAAATCGCAACTCAAGCGGTTCTTGTCAGACAAAAAAAGACTCTACGAAAAAATCAAGCAACTCGAAGTAGAGCAGGGAGCCTACAAACTAAAACACAGCATTGCCCCACAAGAATCCTTGGCATTGTACATCAATCCCAATCCCCGAAATTTGAAAAGTGCTACCTACGACAGCATCATTCGCTTGACAGAATTGCTACGAAAAGACAACAACAACTTCAATCCACAGGCAGAAGTAATGAGCTGTATCCAAAGAAGTGTAGGCAGTAAATACTACCTCGATTTTGATGTGGACACCAAAGATTTTGACTTTACCCAATTGCCAAACATCATCAATACCGATTGTTTGACAGTGGTGGAAACCAGAGGCGGCTATCACCTATTGGTCAGACTGGACAAGTTGGAGGCGACTTACAAAAAGTCTTTTTACAATCAAATTGTTGCCTTGGGAGTAGACCAAACGGGCGATCAATTGCTCCCTGTTCCAGGCTGTACACAAGGAGGTTTTGTTCCACGATTTATTTATCCGTTTTAAAATCTAAGTTAGAACATACAACACCCACTATGCATTTAAATATTGACAAGGTTGCTAAGACCTACCAAAATGGAGTCAAAGCATTGGACAACATCAGCCTTCAAATTGGGAAGGGAATGTTTGGTTTGCTAGGACCCAATGGTGCAGGCAAATCCTCTCTGATGCGGACGATTGCCACTCTACAAAGCGCAGATACAGGCAATATCCACTTCAATGAAATTGATGTATTCAAACAGCCAATGGAGTTGCGCAAAGTATTGGGGTATTTGCCTCAAGCATTTGGTGTATATCCTAAGATGTCAGCCGAGGCTTTGTTGGATTATTTTACGACCCTCAAAGGCATCAATTCCAAAAAAGAACGCAAAAAACTCATACAATACGTTCTAGAAATTACCAATTTATACGATGTCCGCAAAAAGCATGTGAGCAGTTATTCGGGTGGGATGAAGCAGCGTTTTGGCATTGCCCAACTCTTGCTCAACAATCCTCAACTCATCATTGTAGACGAACCCACCGCAGGACTCGACCCTGCCGAACGCAACCGATTTTTAAATGTATTGCGAGAAATTGCCAGTTCCAACATCATCATTTTTTCGACCCATATAGTCGAAGACATCAAAGATTTGTGCAACGAATTGGCAATAATGAACAAGGGCAAAGCCTTGAAACAAGTACGTATAAAAGAAGCTACCAAAGAGCTAGAAGGCAAAGTTTGGCTACGCAATATTGAGCGAGAAAATTTGGAGGCAATGGAGCAAAAGTACCAAGTTATTTCCTCCAAATACAATGCAGACAACAGCCTTAGAATAAGAGTGTTTGCCGATGCCCAACCCGATGAAACTTTTTCTTTGGGAGAAGCCTCTTTAGAAGATTTATATTTTTATACCCTACACGCCTAAGTTCACCACACCATGTTTAAAAACATCTTTTTATTTGAATTAAAATATTGGTTGAAACAATCAAGTGTATATATTTATGCCTTGGTGTTTTTTTTGTTGGGTGTGGGAAGTATGGCAGGTTCCGCAGGGATTTTTGGAGAGGGTTCAAGTGGTTCCGCTTTGGCAAATAGTCCAATGAGTATTTACTCATTTGGGGATTTCTTTAGCAAACTATTGTTCTTTTTGTTGCCCACCATTCTAGGAGCATCGGTGTATAGAGATTTTAAACACAATGTTCATAGTTTGTTGTATGTGTTCCCTTTTAAAAAGCACCATTACTTACTGGGTAAATTTTGTAGTGCTTTTTTGATTGTAGTGGGCATTGTTGTTTTGCTGTTGTTGGGCTTGTTTGTAGGAACACAATTGCCAGGACTCAATCAAGCACAGTTAACAAGTTTTAGTTTTGAACCTTATTGCAATGTGTTTTGCTATGTGTTGTTGCCCAACCTTTTTATTTTGGGAAGCATCGTTTTTGCTGTGGTTTTATTGAGTAGAAACATTTATGCAGGCTTTATTTCTATTGTGGTGTTTTTTCTCTTTAGAGAAGTCCTCAATCAGATAAGCGGTGGAGGTTTGTTGGGGCAGTTGCTGGACCCATTGGGGAGCAATCCAATTCAGGCAATTGCAAGCAATTGGACAAGAGCTGAAACCAATGTAAACTCGATTCCCATTACAACAAATCTAATGAGCAACCGACTGCTTTACTTGGGTGTTGCTTGCTTGACTTTGTTGGGGACTTATCGCTTGTTTGGATTTAGCCAAAGCCCTTTGCAATTGCGAAAGAGAAAGTCGGAAGATAAAAAAACTAGTACAGAAAAAATCGGTGGTGTACTTCGAATAGATTTGCCAAAAGTCAATTATGATTTCTCCTTTATCAATCAGATCAAAGCCGCTTGGCGTTTGTCGTACTCAGATTTGAAATCCGTTGTGACAAGCGGACCGTTTTTAAGCATTGTTTTGGTCGGTGTACTTTTTGTATCGGTGATATTGCTACAAATCAATCCACAAACCGATACCAAAATCTTACCTGTCACTTGGTATGTCTTGGGCATTCCGATGCTGTTTTATAGTATGTTGATTAGTGGGGTGACTTTTTTGTATGCGGGTGTGCTTATCAATCGTGGGCAAGTGTCACAAATGGCAGATTTGATTCATAGTACAGCGACCCCCAATTGGGTCTTATTGTTGTCTAAGTTTTTTACACTGGTAAAAATACAAGTGGTCTTACTTGCTTTGATTTTATTGGTAGGCATTGGTATACAAATTTATCAAGGCTATTATGATTTTCAATTGGGGCAATACCTTTTTTCTCTCTTTGGGATTTTTCTCATCAACTTTGTGATATGGGCATGTGCTGCTTTATTGATACAGACCATTTTTAAAAATTCTTATTTGGGTTTGTTTGTTTTACTATTGGGTGCATTGGTGGTGACCAATCTGGACCAATTGGGAATTAACTCTTTTCTTTTAAAATTTAACCAAACACCCTATGATGGTTTTTATCTAAAATATTCTGATTTGAGCGGATATGGCCACGGACTCTATCCCTATTTTTTATACAAATTGTACTGGAGTATTTTAGGAGGAATCTTGCTTATAGGAGCTTGGTTGTTTTGGAGACGAGAATTGAGCGAAAATTTTAAGCAGCGATTGAGTTTGGTCAAAAGTAGACTTAATTCAAAAACCTTTTTGGGAATGGGCTTATTGCTTGCCGCTTTTCTAGGAATGGGCGCATTCATTTATACCCAAGAATCTCAAGAAGGCAATGCTGTATACTCCCAGAAAAAATTAAATCGTTTACTAGCAAATTTTCAAGAGCAATATGGGCAATACAAAGATATTCCACAGCCTAGGGTAACTTCTGTTTTTGTAGAACTAGATGTCTTTCCAGAACAAAACAATTTTAAAGCAAAAGGTCATTACATATTGACCAACAAAACCCAAGCCCCCATAGATACTCTTTTGATTAAAAATGGATTTGATGAAATAACAAAACTCAGCTTTGATAAGGCGAGTCAATTGATAGAAGAAAATCCAGATTTTAAATTTGTGATGTATGAATTGGAACAGCCATTGATGCCGAACGATAGTCTAAAAATGTCCTATGAAATTACGGGTATGCCCAATACTTTTTTGACCCGTAATACCAATGTATTGTCCAATGGGACATTTTTGAAAAGTGATTTATTTCCTAAGTTGGGCTATTTTGCCGATACTGAAAAAGCATTGCCAAGTGATGCTACAGCCTGTCACAATCACTACCAAAGCATTGATGCTGATTTAATCAATCTTGAAGTAATTGTGAGCAGTTCCGAAGAACAGTTGGCGATTGCACCAGGACGCCTACACAAGCAATGGAAAGAAGATGAACGAAACTATTTTCATTACAAAATGGATCGACAGATTAAATCGGTTTTTGGTTTCAATATAGGAGAATACGATGTGTTGGAAGAGAAAGAAAAAGGTGTGGATTTAAAAGTGTACCACCATCCTAGACACCATTATTGTACAAGTCAAATGATGGATGGGCTAAAAGCTTCTTTGGACTACAATACGAAACACTTTAGCCCTTACCAACACCAAGAAGCCAAGGTCGTTGAATTTGCTCGAACCGATGGCTCCTATGCAACCACTGCCGCCAACTGTATTCCAACTTCAGAAATACGTTTCATTGCCGATGCCAGAGAAACCGAACAAGGCTATCACGATATATCATTTTACAGCATCGCTCACGAATTGACACATCAATGGTGGGGCAATCAAGTCATTCCAGCCAATACTTTGGGTGCTACGATGGTGACCGAAAGTGTTACTGAATATGTTACTGCTAGAATTTATGAAGAACATTATGGGAAGGAATTGGCAGAGGACTTTATTAAATTACAACGCAAACGCTATTTGAGAGGGCGAACCAAAGAAAAACAAAGCGAGCCGCCATTGATTCACGTATTAGCCGAACAGTCTTATATTTCTTACGGCAAGGGCGCCTTTGCTTTACACCGACTAAGTGAGGCAAT
>JAHDIA010000067.1:12747-12969 GCA_020631035.1 Chitinophagales bacterium
AGCACTCAAACAATATTTGGAAGCCAATCAATACAAGGGACCGCCTTATACAACTTCTTTAGAATTGGTCGAATATTTAAGAGCAGCCACGCCCGACAGTCTACAATATATGATTCAAGATTTGTTTGAAACCGTCACCTTTTATGATTTGGAAATTGCCAATCTTGAAACTCAAAAACTGACAAGCGACAACATACAATTGACAGTTGGTTTATTGGTACA
>JAHDIA010000067.1:12979-14055 GCA_020631035.1 Chitinophagales bacterium
GCAGGCGAAAAAGTGTGGGTAGACGCATTGGGCAATGGTATTGAACACAAGCGAGCGGACAAAGTTTTACAATCCTTACCGCTACAAGATTATATTGAAATTGGTGTGTATGACAAAAAAGACCAATTGCTTTTGGTAAAACAAATCAAGTTTGCATCCATTCACAAAAGTATACAATTGTCTGTGCCCCAAACTGCAACTAAGCTTGTGATTGATCCCAATGTAAAAGTATTGGAAATTGATAGGGGAGATAATGAGAGGGGGATTTGATTTTTATGGTGCAACGTCATTGGCTTTGTGCGAAGTGAGTACTGGTTAGCCAACGCATGCTTTGTCTGTCCAGCACTTTCATCCTTCCGTAGACGCCACGCTTCTTGTTTGAACTAAGAAGGATTGTGTTTATGAAAGATGTGAGGTATTTTCAAAATGCCTCGCATCTTTTTTATGATTTAAGTGTGTTTGGTAGAGATGGGGGCATCAACTTTTCGGAATGTTACCAGATGCCCGCCATCTAGAAAACGTAGGATGAAGCGGTTGGATTTGAGAACCGACGGAGGACCCAAAGAGCCGATGCTATGCCTGATAGTAGAGGAAAGCTTTGTAAGGGCAGTGCCTTGTGCCTGCCCACAAGCTTGTAACGGATAGCAGGGGCAAAACTTCGGTTGAAAGATAAACATTCCATACTAGAAGCATAGATAGAGATATGGCATTTTCTTAAGAAATATTTTATCTGGAACTCACAAAGCCTGTCTTTCGTTAGAAGGATATTATGCAACGCACACAAAAATTATACAGACCTGTTGGCAAGAAAGAGTTGGAGTTGATCATTGCCAGCGACAATCGTGCCTATCCACCAAGATTGGAGTGGCAGCCCATTTTTTATCCTGTACTCAATTATGAGTATGCGAAGCAGATTGCAACCAAATGGAACTTAGATGACGAGCTTTCAGAGCACAGTGGTTTTGTGACGGAGTTCGACATTGATAAGGCGTATTTGGCGAGATATGAAGTGCAGAATGTAGGAGGCGATTTGCACAATGAGTTGTGGGTTCCTGCGGAGGATTTGGAGGAATTTA
>JAHDIA010000068.1 GCA_020631035.1 Chitinophagales bacterium
ATTGTGTCCAAAAAGAGGGGTAAATCGTTTTTCTATAGGGAATTCTACCCCTGAAAATAAAGCATTTGATGGTGGTGAATCAAATACCCAGCTTGTATGCAGTTTTTAGCATTGATTGTAAGGGGATATAATCATACCATAGAAAAGATTCAGGAATTTCATCAAAACAGCAAGAAAACAAACCATATGTGAAATCTAAAAATTTTCTTTGCTTTCTCGTGAACTTTTTGGGCTTTGTAATTGTATTTTAATAGCAATACTATTATGTGTGATAATAATACTATTATTTTTTTTAATGGTTTTTGATCTAAACAATACTATATGAGTATGACAACTATACAAAGATTTGGAGGTTTGCTCAGTCAATATCGTTCAGAAATACGGCAGATATATACCTATGCTATTTTTAGTGGTATTGTAAATCTTACATTGCCACTTGGTATACAAGCCATTATCAATTATATACATTTGGGAGAGGTGACGTCTTCTTGGATCATCTTGGTCGGTTTTGTTCTGTTAGGTATTACAGTGACAGGATTTTTACAAATATTGCAATTGCGAATTGTGGAGAATATGCAACAAGACCTCTTTGCTCGTTCAGCATTTGAATTTGCCTTTCGGTTGCCACAAATTACCTTTTTGCAGTTAGACAAAATACATGCACCTGAACTGGTCAATCGTTTCTTTGATACTTTGAGCATACAAAAAGGACTTCCCAAAATCCTAATTGATTTCTCCCTAGCAGCCTTTCAAATCATTTTTGGTTTGATACTACTTGCTTTTTACAGTCCTTACTTTATTGTATTTGGTGTTGTATTGATACTGGTTCTGTGGTTGATTTTCCAATTTACAGGTCGCCTTGGTTTGAAAACAAGTTTGCAAGAAAGTAAATACAAATATGCCTTGGTTCATTGGCTAGAAGAAGTGGCAAGGCTCAACCGCAGTTTTAAGTTAAACAATGGTAGTAAATTCCACCTGCATCGAACCGACGACATTACTGTTAATTATCTAGCAGCGAGAGAAAAACATTTTCAGGTATTGCTCAATCAGTTTCGATTGTTTGTAGGGTTTAAGGTGCTTATTGCGGCAGGACTTTTATTGTTGGGTGGTTTGTTGGTGTTCAATCAGCAAATGGACATTGGGCAGTTTGTGGCTGCTGAAATCATCATCATTTTAATCATCAATTCTGTAGAGAAAATATTGAGGGTCTTTGAAACCATTTATGATGTGTTAACAGCGGTAGAAAAGATTGGTTATGTCACCGATTTGAAATTGGATCAAAATGATGGTACAGCCATATTAGAAAGTACAGCGGCTTTGTCAATCAATGCCCAAGAAATCAAGTTCAAATTTCCTGATGCAACTAATGAGGTTATAGAAAATTTGTCTTTTGACATTCCTGCCAATTCCAAGGTCATCATAAATGGGAAGACGGGAAGTGGCAAGACTATTTTGTTACAAATCTTAGCAGGTATTCATCAAATAAATGAGGGGGCTATTAGTATCAATGGTATTCCATTCAACAATTACCAAAAAGAATCTTTGTATGGTCATATAGGAGTAGCCTTACCTGTCAACCAATTGTTTGAAGGTAGCCTCAAAGACAACATTACCTTGGGTAGAGACATCGCTGACCAAGCAGTTGAAGACGTCATCGAGTTGTTGGGTTTGAAGGACTTTCTAAGCTTACAACCCAAGCGACTTCAAACTTTACTTGATACAGGAGGACGTAGATTGCCAAGAGGCATCATTCAAAAAATATTGATTGCTCGTATTATTGTGGGCAATCCTAAATTGCTTTTGCTAGAAGATCCCTTACAATTTGTAGAAGAAGAGGAGAAAAGACGAATCATTGATTATTTGATGTCTCCCAAAAGAAATTGGACAGTTGTGGTGGTTGCCGATTATCATTATTGGAACAATCAGGCAACTCAAATATTGAATTTGTAGCGAGCCGACGAAGGGAAGAACAAAATAAGCTACGCCTGATAGTAGCGGATACCCCGCAAGTAGGGGCGAATACAATTCGCCCAATACGAGGAGTAGAAGTGGATAGCAGGGAGCCCCGAAAGTTTGAAAAATCAACGTTCCGTTCTAAAAAACAAAAAAAATGCTCAACATTTCTAAAAATAGTATTTCAGAATCCATCATTTTAGATGAGTTTAAGTCAGGTAGTCTTTTGCGTAAAACAAAGGTACGTCCATTGGTGGTTTGGTTTATTGTGGTATTGCTGGTATTGGCGATTGCTTGTATGTTTTTACCTTGGACCCAAAACATACAAGCCAAGGGGTATGTCACTACCCGTTCACCCGAACAGCGTCCAAATGCCATACAGTCGGTTATTTCGGGTAAGCTCGAAAGGTGGTATGTGCAAGAAGGGGATTTGGTGGAAGAAGGCGACACGATTGTGTTTATTTCTGAAGTCAAAAGCGAGTATTTTGATCCCGATTTGATTGAAAGGACGACAGAACAAGTGAATGCCAAGGCACAGAGTGTTGCTTCCTATGAGGGAAAAATAAAGGCATTGGAGAAGCAGTACAAAGCATTGGAAGAAGGGATGCAATTGAAACTTGCACAAACAAAAAATAAGATTGCTCAAGCCAAAAACAAAGTTCGAATAGATAGTATGGATTTGGTGGCATACCGAGCCAATTTGAGCATAGCAGAAAATCAGTTGGAGCGAATCCAAGAACTCCACAACAAAGGTTTGAAGTCTTTGACGGACTTGCAGGAGAAAGAGTTGAAGACTCAAGAAGCACTTGCCAAAGTAACAGTACAAGAGAACAAGCTCATCAATCAAAAAAATGAATTGGGTAATTTATACATAGAGTTGTCTGCGGTAGAACGAGAATATTCAGATAAATTGGCGAAGTCACAATCGGACCAACAGTCTGCATTGTCAGATAAGTTGGAGAGCATGGCGAATACGGCAAAGTTGCAAAACCAACTAAGCAATTACAACCAACGTCAGCAATTTTATTACATCACTGCTCCACAGTCGGGTTACATTACCAAAGCTGTCAAAAAAGGGATAGGCGAAATCATTAAAGAGGGGAGTGACATAGCGACGATTATGCCCACAAAATATGATTTGGCAGTGGAGACTTACATCAAACCACAAGATTTGCCCTTGATACAAAAAGGCGGTGAGGTACGTTTGCGTTTTGATGGTTGGCCTGCCATCATCATCAGTGGTTGGCCCGATGCTTCGACAGGTATTTTTACAGGTGAAATCATCGCCATTGACCAGTTTATAGGAGAGAATGGATACTACAGAATAATGCTTGGACCGAACGCTAAATATGGTAAAAAATGGCCTGAACAATTAAGGGTAGGTACAGGTGCCAATACATTTATGGTTTTGCAAGATGTACCACTTTGGTATGAATTGTGGAGGCAACTCAATGGTTTTCCTCCTGATTTTTATAAAAAAGAAAATAGTGAAGAAAAAAATAAAGAAATAAAATTTAAAGCACCTATTAAAAATATTAAATAAATGAGATTTTATTCTAGAAAGTTAATCAAACCAGGAGATCTGAATGCTAGAAACACACTCTTTGGAGGGGCATTGCTACATTGGATAGATGAGGAAGCAGGGATTTATGCAATGACCAAATTGGATTCTAAAGAAGTAGTAACCAAATACATTTCGGAGATTGATTTTGTAAGTTCTGCCAAACAGGGAGAAGTCATTGAAATAGGATTGGGTTTTAATGCAATTGGAAGAACATCAATTAGTTTTTCTTGTGAGGTGCGAAATATTTTTACGAAACAAAGCATTATCAAAATCGAAAATATTGTGTTTGTGAATGTAGATGAAAATGGAAAACCCAAAGCACACGGAAAAAATTTAAACAATATCGCGTTAATTAAATACTAAACCAATGAGGACATTGCTTGAGTACTTGTTTTGTACAATGTTATGTTTGGGGGGGACGATGCTTGTAGGCTATGGACAAACAGACTCGAACATCCTTTATTATCAAGAATATGTACAAAATGTTTTAGATCATCATCCTATTGCCCAAAATGCAGATTTGCAATTGGATTTGGGAGTAGCGGAGTATATGGCAGCAAAGGGGCAGTTTGATCCTCAGACTTCTGCCAAGTTTGACCAGAAAAGTTTTGATGATAAACGCTACTACCGTCATTTTATGGCAAAAGTCAAAGTGCCTACCAAATGGGGGCTAGAGCTTGTAGGAGGCTATGAGAATACGGACGGAGTATTTCTCAATCCTGAAAACAAAACCGATGAGTTTGGTTTGTGGAATCTAGGGATCGAAGCCAATTTATTACAGGGCTTATTAATTGATGAGCGTAGGACAGCACTTAAACAGGCAGAAGTGTTCCAGCGCATCTCTCAAAACGAACAACAGAAAATGTTGAATGATTTGCTGTATAAGGCATCCTTAACCTACCTCAACTGGCAGGAAATTTATGCGGCACAAAACATTATAGAGCAAAGCATTGAGTTGGCAGAAACCTATTTTGAAAATACAAAAACTTCTTTTTTAAATGGAGAAAAAACAGCCATTGACACCCTTGAAGCTAAGATAGTAGTACAAGATAGAAAGGCATTGCTACAAAAAAATCAACTTACTTTAGTTAAGGTTAGACAGCAATTGGAAAACTTTTTGTGGTATGATGGTTTGCCACTAGAATTAAAGGAGAATGTGCGACCAGAGGAATATGTACAAACAATTTTTGTAAGTGAGGAAACACCAAGTATAAACCAAATTGGGGAGCAAGTAAATCAACATCCAGACCTGTTGCAAAAACGCAACAAGCTCAATTACTTTGAATTGGAGCAACGACTGAAAAGAGAAAAAGTCAAACCCAAACTCAAATTAAAATACAATCCTTTGTTGGCAACTTCGAGCGAAGGGCTTACGCCAAATTTTGCCTTGTCAAATTATAAATGGGGAATAGATTTTTCGTTTCCACTTTTTTTGCGAAGTGAGCGAGCGGCTGTACAACAAGGAGAAATTAAATTGGCGAATTTAAATTTAGAAATTGCCAATAAGCAAAATGAATTAGAAAATAAAATAGAGGCGAGCTTGAAGCAAATAGAGATTTTAGAGGAACAATTAAATTTGCAAACACAAAATGTAGCAGCTTATCAACGACTGCTTGAGGCGGAGAACGAAAAGTTTTTGTATGGTGAAAGCTCTGTCTTTTTGCTCAACAAACGCCAAGAGAAATTTATCGAAGGTTCACTCAAAATGATAGAGCTTCAAATCAAACAACAAAAGCTACGTTTGCAATATTGGTATGAGAGTGGGCAGTTGGTGGGGCGTATTTGAAGTATAGATGTGTATTAATATTCTTTCCCAATCATTCTTCTTGAAAATATCGAACAATGGCTTGAGCCTTTTTTTTATTAACCACCTTCATTAATTCGGCTTCGGTGGCGTCTTTGATTTTTTGAGGAGACTTAAAATGAACCAATAAATCTCTTACACTTGCAGGACCAATGCCTGGAATTTTTAAGAACTCTGAGTCCAAATGGTCTTTGGAGCGCAAACGGCGGTGGTAGGTAATGGCAAAACGGTGCGCCTCGTTTCGCATCTGTTGCGCCAGTTTGAGGCTGGGAGATTTTTTGTCGATGTAGAGTGGGAGCGGGTCGTCGGGTACATAAATTTCTTCCAGTCTTTTGGCAATGCCCACGACGGCAATTTTGCCTCGTATTTCCAAGTCTTCTAATGCCTTGAGTGCCGAACTCAATTGCCCCTTACCCCCATCAATGATGATGAGTTGGGGAAGTGGCTCGTTTTCTTCCAATAAGCGTTTGTAACGTCGGTAGACCACCTCTTCCATAGAAGCAAAATCATTGGGACCGATGACGGTTTTGATTTTGTAATGGCGGTATTCCTTTTTAGATGGTTTGGCATCTCTAAACAAGACCATTGCTGCCACAGGATTGGTTCCCTGAAAATTGGAGTTATCGAAACATTCGATGTGGCGGGGCAATTCGGTTAGTCTGAAATCTTTTTGCATTTGTTGCAGCACTTCAAAGTTGCGCTCTTGGCTGGTCTTTTGGATAGCCGCTCTGTTTTCTTTTTGGCGGCGGTAGTATTTGGCATTTTTTTCGGCAAGCAACAAAAGCTTCTTTTTGTCTCCAATTTGTGGAACCGTAATTTTCAATTTTTCGATGGGGTATTCAATCTCCAAAGGGACAATCAATTCTTCTGAATTGCTGCCGACTTGATTGCGCAATTCGGTAATGGCAAGTGTCAATAATTCTTCTTCGCTTTCGTCTAATTGCTTTTTTAAAATCAACAAGCGAGTCTGAATAATACTTCCATTGATGATTTTTAAATAACTGACAACGGCATATTTTTCGACAAACTCACAACCGAACACATCCACATTGTTGATGCTTGGGTTGACCACTGTTGACTTGCTCTGGAAATTTTCCAATTGTACCAATTTGTCTTTAAATTCCTGTGCTTGTTCAAAATCGTATTTTTCAGAAGCCTCGTTCATTTGGGTTTTTAAAAAGCGTACCACGCCATTGTAATTTCCCTTTAAAATAGATTTAAGTTGGTCAATGCGTTGCATATAATCCTCCTCTGTTTGTAGACCCTCGCAAGGTCCCAAACAATTGCCAATGTGGTACTCCAAACATACTTTGAATTTACCTGCCTCAATATTTCGCTTGCTTAAATTTAAATTGCAAGTTCGTATTGGAAATACTTGTTTGAGCGATTCTAAGATGCCTTGTACATTCCGAATAGACGTGAAAGGGCCCAAATAAATAGAACCATCTCTGATGACTTTTCGGGTCAGAAATACTCTTGGAAAACGTTCTTTTTTGATACAGATATAAGGATAAGATTTGTCGTCTTTGAGCAATACATTGTAGCGGGGTTGCAACTTTTTAATCATTGCATTTTCTAGTAAGAGAGCGTCTTGTTCTGTCTCCACTATGGTCATTTCCACATCGGCAATTTTGCTCACCATAATGCGGGTACGGGCGTTGTCGTGGGTTTTGGTAAAATAGGACGCTACCCGTCGTTTGAGGTTCTTTGCTTTGCCCACATATGTGCCCCAACTGGTTTTTAAATTTATAAATACCAGGTTCGGTAGGTAAGTCGGGTTTTATTTTTTCGTATACAGGGTGTGCCAATTAATTCAAGATTAGAAGATTTAAAATTTAAAATTAAGTTGATTTTAAATCTTAAATTTTTTATTTCTCAATTTAGAAATCTGAATCCAAATCATAGTCAGATGATTCTTCCGTTGGTGCTTGTTGGGGTAGTGTTGGGTCGAGTGGTATTTCTTCCAAAGGTGTTTCATACTTACTACAATCCAACTCAATACTTACTCTGCTAGGACGTTTAAAGCGATCGTCTTGGGTGATCTCCAAACTAGGATCATCGTAGACACGCTTCATAAATTCTGCCCAAACAGGCAATGCCATATTGGCTCCTTGACCAAGATTGGTTGTACGAAAGCGGATTACCTTTTCGTCTCCGCCCGTCCAAACACCAGCCACCAGTTTGGGAACAATGCCCATAAACCAGCCATCAGAGTTGTTATTGGTAGTACCTGTTTTTCCTGCAATTTGGCCTTTTAGACCATATTTGTTTCTAAGGCGAATACCTGTACCAAAAGTCGATACCCCTTCCATTAGTTTGAGCATGGCATAAGCCGTTTGTTCGCTCAATACCTCTTTTTCTTCAGGAGCAAAACGTTGTAGGACGTGTCCATTTTTGTCCTCTATTCGGGTAATGTATAAGGGTTTGACGTGGACGCCTTCGTTGGCAAAAGAAGTATAGGCTCCTACAATTTCTCTAAGTGAAATATCGGGTACACCCAAACAAATGGCAGGTACAGGTTCTAGCAAACTGGCAACGCCCATATCCTGTGCTAAATCTACAACAGGTTGTGGACCACCTACTTCTTTTAACAAGCGTGCAGTAATCCAGTTGAGAGAATTGGCGAGCGCCTTTTGTAGGCTGACCATTTGGTTGTCTAGACTGGTTGAACCACGAGGTGTCCAAGGTTTGGGAATGCCAAACTCCCCTCTTTGGAAGGTTACCTGTACATTGGGTAACTTTTGACAAGGCGACCAGCCATTTTGTACCGCAAGAGTATAGACAAAAGGTTTGAAAGTTGAACCTACTTGATTGGTTGCCGTCACATTGTCAAATTTAAAGTGTCGGTGGTTGACGCCACCTACCCAAGCTTGTACGTGACCTGTATTGGGGTCCATTGCCATAATGCCTGTACGAAGCAGACGTTTATAATACCTGATAGAATCTAGAGGTGTCATAACCGTATCAATATCACCTTTGTAAGAAAAGATGCGCATATTTCTAGGCGTCTCAAAGTTTTTTTGAATGTCACTTTGTGATTTATTTTGGCTTTTTAAGACCCTATAACGTTCACTTTGTCTGATGGATCTTTCCATAAATTTATCATCACCAAAATTTTTGTCTTCCCAAGGATCTTTGTCTTTCCAGTGTTTGTCAAAATCTACTTGAAGGCTTTGAAGGTGTGCAAAGGCTGCTTCCTCAGCATACTGTTGCATTTTGGAATTGATGGTGGTGTATATTTTTAGACCATCTTTGTAGATGTCGTATTTTTCACCTCCTACTTTTTGGTTGTTTTCTGCCCAAGCTTTCATATCTTTTTTGACCTGCTCTCTAAAGTAGGTCGCCAGTCCTTCGTTGTGGTCGAGTTTGAGATAATCTAGTTCCAAATCTAAAGTACTTAGAGAATCGAATTCGGCTTTGGTGATGTAGTCGTATTTTTCCATCTGGCTCAATACCACATTGCGGCGGTCTTTAGAGTCATTAGGATTCCTTTTGGGATTGTATTTTGTACTAGCCTTGAGCATTCCGACCAAGACAGCAGCTTGTTCAATTTTGAGGTCTTCGGGTTCGACATTAAAGAAAGTATTGGAGGCCGACTTGATTCCAAATAGCACATCGCTGAGGTGGACCGTATTGAAATACATATTGAGTATTTCTTTTTTGGTATAGTTGCGTTCTAGGCGTACAGCAATGATCCATTCTTGAAATTTACGGATCACTAGTTCTGGTCTGCTCAGTTTTTTTCTGGGAAAGAGGTTTTTTGCCAATTGTTGGCTAATGGTACTGGCTCCAGAAGTTTTGTCGGTGAAGAAGGTTCGATACATTGCAGTGGACAAGCCATAAAAGTCTATGCCTGCATGTTCATAGAATCGGCAATCTTCGGTAGCGATGAGGGCATCTATGAGGTGTTGGGGTAGTTGTTCGTATTGAACATTGGATCGGTCTTCGATGTAGAACTTACCTAGTAAGACACCATCGGAGGAGTAGACTTGTGATGCTAGGGAGTTTTGAGGGTTTTCTAAGGTTTCCGCAGTTGGAAGCGGGTCAAATGGTCCCCACCCATTGGCAATGCTGGCAAAGAGTAGGGCAACTGCTAAGATGCCTAGAATAACAAGTGCCCAAATGAGGGCAAAAAAACGTCTAAGTCCCCTACCTTTTTTCTTTTTTTGGGGTTTCTTTTGTTGGGGGGCTTGATTGATTGTTGACTCCATTCCTTCCATAGTTTGAGGTAACTTAAAACTCAAAACTGAAAATTCAAAATTTGAGCATACATAATTTTGAATTTTCAGTTTTGAATCTGGGTAACATTCAACAAATATTTAAATGTTACAAAAAAGAAGCGTGGCGTATGGGGAAGGATGAAAGTGCTGGCATGATAGAGCATAAAAAGTTAACCAGACTGAGTATATCCAATCCCACACATGGTGGACATAATAAAAATTGTCATAGAACCCAAAACAGTATTGTAGCTAAAGAACAATTACTATTTTAATGTTAACAATGTTAATTCGTTTTTATTCCTCTCCCTGATAATTTTCTAGGAAGAAAGTGTAATATAGTTCAGCATCTTTGCTTTTGAAAAACTGTGTAAAATTTTTCTTAGAGATGACAAAACTTTTGTAGGCAACCCCATCCGAGTTGTTCAGCAATTCTGCTTCTTTTTCTTTTACTTTGGTGTAATATTCCATTGCTTTGTCACCATCTTTGAATGTTTTGATGAGCAAAATTTGATTTTTGGGATCAAGCAACATCTGTGTAACATTGAGCTTGTCAAGGCTGTTGTTTGCTGTGTTGTAATCGGTAAAGTTGTTGACCGTTTTGTTGATACCATTGACAAAGCCATTGAAGGCAATGACAAAGTAGTGTGATGCTTTGTGGTCAACATTATAGATCCCTTTTTTGGGATTTGTGGGTTGCTTTCTGATTTTGCCACCTTTTTCGATATAGCTCAAGATTTCTTGGGCTTTGTCACTGACAGGATCTTCAGCATGTTTTTTGATGATGTCTTTTAGCGCATTGACATATTTGCGTTTTTCGTCGGTTTGACCCACGACAAAAGCTTTGAGTAAATCAAATTGAGGTGCCATTATATTGGGCTGGAACTTTTGAGTAGCTTCATCGCTTCGGCTGACTACTTGGTCAAAGTTGCCTGCCAAGTACATATCATAGGTTTGCTCATAATACTCCAACAATTCTTTGTTTTGTGCCTTGATGATTTTGGCATAGTTGGGGTCTTCGATAAGGTTGGCAAAAATGCCTTCTTTATCGTTGGCTAACACATATTGCTTGTGTACATTGGCTTGTGTTGTGTTGCCATCATTTTTGTGAATAAGGTACAGAGCGTAGTGTGTTTGTACCGTATACTTGCTTTTAGGGTATCTTTTGAGCAATTCATTGTAAGTAGCGATGGCTTTTTCGTTGTTTTTGAGTTGGTCTTTGTAAATGTTACCAGCTTCAAAAAGAGCATACATAATTTTGCTGTGTGACTGCTCCATAGCAGCTTCTGTTAGTGGTAGATTGCCCAACATTATATCTCTGTTAAGACCACCCGTTTCGGCCAATTCCAAAAAGGAACCATCTGGATTTTCGGTTGAAGCGACTTCCCCACCTTCACTTTCTTCATTGTTAAAGTTGATTTGGCCCGCATTGCGTCTCCAATCGTCTTGCAATGGGCGGTTGCCCCAACGAGCTTTAAAAGTATTGAAGCCTTGAGATTTGGCAATGTCGTTGTAGAAATACCACTTACCTGTATTGTTTTGTTGGTTGTTAGCATTGTCTAGAATGTCTGTACCTTGATTGGCGGCTTCCTGGGCTTCTTTTTCGGCTTGTCTCTTTTTGACCTCTGCCTCATATTCGGCAATAAGGTCATCAATGAATGCATTTCTTCTGCCTTCGGGCATTGCAGCGATGCGTTGCAGACTGTCTTCAACTTCAACAGTTGTGATGTGGCGAGCCAAGTTGGCTAAGATGTCTTTTCTATCGGCAATTTCTTGGTAATTGGGATAGTCTTTGGGTAAGAAAGCAGCCGTACTGTCATAGTATTGGCTAGACAATAAAAACTCCTCTTTGTCGAAGTAGAGTTCTGCGATTTTGAGGAAGGCAAGACCTTTTTGTTCTTTGTTGATTGTGCTGTTTTTGGTTGCATCTTTGAGCAAGGCAAAGGCTTCGTCTATATTGCCATTGGCTATTTCGATGTCAGCCATAGCCATATAGATTTGGTCGGCATAATCTTCGTTTTTCTCATCTTTGAGCATTTTTTCGAGATAACGTTTGGCTTCATTGCTGTCGAATTCACCTGCCAACATTTTGGTACGAGCTAGATTGATTCGAGCATTGAATTCCATTTCGTACTCAGGTCTACTCTTGATGACTTTTTTGAAAGATTCGGCTGCTAGGTCGTATGCACTTTCCTCTGCTTTTAGTTGTGCTTGTACATAATGAAAGCGAGCTTTGTTTTTGCGTCCACGAGTGGCATCAATGGCATCGTCTAGGGCTGCATAAGCCTCTGTTTTTTGGTCTTGAGAAAGGTAGTATTCTGCCAAAAGAGCCTTTTGTGCTTTATGTAATTTTCGAGGAATTTTCTTGCCATCTTCAAAAGCGTCTAGGGCTGCTTTGGCCTTGTCGTAGTATTCTTGTGCCATATAAGTACGGGCAAGCCATAAAAGAGCTTCGTGGCGGGCGAGTTTGTGCCCAACAGTACCTGCTTTGGCTTTGGGTGTTTTGCGTTTTTTGCTACTTTTGCTTTTAGCATCTTTTTTGACCTCTTCCTCTATTTCTTTTTCAGTGAGCTTTTCAGCAGGTTTAGGCGCTTCCTCTTCATCCGATTTAGCTTCTGCTTCGGCTATTTCTTCTTCCGCTTCTTCTTCCTCCATTTCCTTTTCTTGGGCTTTAGCTTCAGCCTCTTCCAATTTGCGTTGAATTTCTTCAGCTTCAGCTTGTGCCTTTTCTTCTTTTTCTCTGGCTTTTCTTTCTTTCTCTCTAGCGTAGTATTCTCTTTTTTCCTCTGTACTCATTTTTTTGAGGCGTGCTCTATCTTTTTCACGTTGTTTCATTTCTTTTTCCTTCTCTTTTTTGGCACGTTCTCTTTCTTTTTCTTTCTCTTTGCGTTCTTTTGCTCTTTCCTTTTCCAATTCTTTGCGTTCTTTTGCTCTCTGTCTTTCCAAATCTTTTTTCTCTTTTTCTCTTTCAGCCTTTTCTTTTTCTCTCTTTTGCTCTCTTTTTTTCTTGTCAGATTCTTTTTTTGCCTTGTCTTTTGCTCTTTTTTTCTCCAATTCTTTTTTGACATCTTCGGTAGAAACCTTATTGCCTCCTACATTGACGCCTCCTTTGGCATTGATTGATGGGTAGGTTCTTTTTTTATCAACACCTTCTTTGTCCTTTTTTTGCCATTCATGTATTCTAATATTATTGCCAAACTTTCGGTTAATGTACTCCAAGTTTTCAGTAGCTTTGGCATAATCTCCTTTGAGGTAGTAAGCCTGTCCGATAAGCAAATAACAATCATCAACCCACTTGCTATTTGGGTGAATTTTGATGTCAACGGCTGCTTTTTTAATAACCACATCCATTTGAGAATGGACAGAGTTGGCTTTGTCGCCTCCTTCATACTCAAAAACAGGCAATAATGCAGTATAATTATCCTTCTTAGATTCCTCTAATTTCTTTATACTTTCTTGAAGTATTAAATTTGCATTAAAATAGCCATTGTAACGAGCTGTGAGGTCTTGATAAGCATTGCGAAAAGTAGTAGATTCACGATCTACTTTTTGTCTAACGCTTTTTTTGACTTTTCTTTGCGCCACCAAATCGTGGGAAATCAAAGTTGCAAAGAACAAAAAAATGGAGATTTTTATATAAGTACGCACTGTTTTGTGTTTAAATATAGTCAAGATTGATAAAAAAAGGCATTAATAATGGTCTTTCAAACGAAAGGGCTACCTATTAAAACACATTACGTGTCTAAATATTTTATGTTTTCGGACAAATTGTTGCCAAAATAAGTGCAAAGATAATGAATGAAAAGCTTAAAAAGTTAATTCAACAACTGAACAACAAATATCGTTTGGTTTTACTCAACGATATAACGCTAGAAGAACGACTTTCTTTTCGTTTGTCGAGGCTCAATGTATTTGTGTTTGCAAGTACAGTTGGCGTAATTTTGGTAGCATTAACTGTGGCAGCCATAGTCTTGACTCCTTTAAAAGAGTATATTCCTGGTTATCAGGATGTTGGACAAAGGAGAAGATTGATGGAGTTGACTTACAGAACCGACTCCCTTTCCAATCTTATTGGGGCACAACGCAATTTTATAGAGGGTTTGCAAAAAGTTTTGATGGGACAAGTCGATACAGTTGGGGTAAAAATAGAAGAAGCTCCCTCAAAAGGAACAGATTACTCAAACATCAATTTGAACGAAATTTCTTCAGAAGATTCTACATTGAGAAAGGAATTAGAAGACGCCAATGTATACGCTTTATTCTCCAATGACAAACAAGAAGCACAGGAGCTGTCAGATTTGTATTTTTCTAAGCCTATGGAAGGCTATATTACTGATTCTTTTGATGTTGACAAAGAACATTTTGGGATAGATGTGGTGGGCGAAGGAGATGCACCTGTTAAAGCTGTTTTGGGGGGAGTTGTCATTTTAAATGAGTGGTCTTTGGAGACAGGATACATCCTTGGTATCCAACATTCTTACAATTTAGTATCT
>JAHDIA010000822.1 GCA_020631035.1 Chitinophagales bacterium
CAAAGCATGCAAGGTAAACCAGAGTGAGTATGTCTGAAACGAGGAGAGTCGCCCAAAAAATACAAAAAAAGACCACAACCAAACACTAATATCCAAGTTTGAAATTTCACCCATCTTTTAAGAAATATTGGCTGTGGTCATAACATTATCGTTTTACAATTCGCCTTACTTTCTCATAATCCCCATATTGAACCCTTACATAATAAAGCCCCGAATTAAATCCACTCAAGTCCAACTGAACCATTTGTTGTTGAGATTCATCTAAAATGACTGTTTCCATAAGTCGACCTTGAACATCGTAAAGACTGAGTACTTGCAATGGGGCATCCATAGAATGCAATTCTACAAATACAGGACCATTGGATGGGTTGGGATAAACCTTCATTTGCAATTCACTTGTCTGAACAAGGGTTTCCACCTGCTCCCTATTTTTGTCCGATTCAAACATTGCTTGATGCTCACTGTCGTCAATTCCGATAGTACCAAGCGGACGGTCTTCACCACAAGACCAAGACGAGAGCAATTCGGTCAATCCATAGACTGCTGCACAATTGAGAATTGAAGAACTCGTACAATACAAAGTGCCATCATTCAAATAAAATATCTCATTGCCATTTAAATTTACCTGCAATAACTGATTGGAACCAAATGCATAAACCAAAATTTGTGTACCATTGCAATCATTAGGATCTACCACCGCATTCAACCAAGGATAATCTTCAAAAATAGCTGGATTTTCACCATTTCCTGTACCTGGATTTTCGTCACAAATCGAAGTGGGAGCAGTAGTTGGCAAATTATAAGCTTCGACACAACTAAAGCCAGGACTGTTGGTACAATACAAAGTCCCATCTTCAAAATAGAGTTGACCATTGTTGCCCGCTTCATCGGTGACCAACACAAAACTGTAATACTCCAAATCATAAACAGTAATCTGTTCACACTCAGAATTGGCTCCCAAGATGCCATTTAACCAGAGGTAAGTAGTTAACAATTCCTCATTTCCTGTATCTTCATTATTGCCACCTGTAGCATTACAAGACCAACTGAGGACCAACTCATCCAAACCATAAAACTCAAGACAATTGAAGCTGCTAGAATTAGAACAATAAAATACACCTGTTTGATTGTACAAACCACTGTTGACGCCTGCCTCTATTTGCAAATAAAAAGTTGTTCCATTAAGATACACTTCAATCTGGTCTGTACTTTCACAGTTGTCCAAATCTACTACATCAGGCAACCAGGGAAAAATTTCCTGCAATAAATCTTCATCTGAAGTATTGGACGGATCAGGTGCAATGGTATTGGAATAGATTAAAACGGCATCGCTTGCAATATTTGACTCCCAAAAGGAACATTGATCAGAAGCATAATTTCCCAAAGGGTCAACAGCACTACAGTCCAGATTACCATTACAAAAAGCATAGTAGTCAGTCGATTGATAAATACTATTGCAAAGCTCTCCAGCACTAAAGACATCTACTTTCAAATAGCGATCACCTTGGATCGTATATTCCGTAATCTCCATTGTCACACTTGAACAAACATAATTCGCTCCTTCAAATTCAGCGATGATTTCTTGAACAAATTCTGTACTCAGGGCATCGCCTTCATTGCAGGAAGGAACATAAGCAATTAGCAATTCACCAGTAGCATCTGCTGCCTCTACATAAGGCGCACATGAGCCATCATCAAAAAATGGACTAATGATACAGTCTAAATTTCCACTACAATCGTAAAAACTAATGGTATTGGTCAGATCAACACAGCCTGCTCCTATAAAGTCATACTCTATTTCTATCAAGGTTTCTCCCTGATACTCAAACTGTTGGATAGTAATAAAAGTGCTATCACAAAAAAAGGGACCTTGATAAGTCTCTATAAATTCTTCAAGCCAAGGCAAATTGAGTGGATCATCAATGTCACACTGCGAATGAAGATTGGCGAGAGGAAAGCTTATCATCAAACATAATAAGCAAAGGCTTAGTTTTTGTATTTTTGAAAACATAAATAGGTTAATTTTTTTTTGAATAAAAATTGTTCATATTACATATGTGCAAAACTTGACTCAAAAGTTGTCTGAGAGCTAAAAAAAAATTAGGATAACAGTCTACTATTGATATTTGGGACGGAACGCTACCACCTTTGTCCTGTCGTGTGTCCCCGCTTTCGCCCATACAAGGTATGTGGCTCTATCGGGCGTAGGTG
>JAHDIA010000069.1:0-12705 GCA_020631035.1 Chitinophagales bacterium
ATTGGGCATCCGCAAGGGATGTCATATGTGGGCAAACACATAGGTTTGCCCCTACTATATTGGGCATCCGCAAGGGATGTCATATGTGGGCAAACACATAGGTTTGCCCCTACTGTAATTTTTTGAGGTTTAGTTCTAGATAGAAAAAGGCTTCGCTGAGTTCGATGGTTGCGTTGTAGCCATCAATGTCTATGATGAAAAACTCCATCAATGGGGCAGCTCTTTCTATATTTCTGTCTTTCCATTCATAAATGGTCACTTGTTCGTTGTATTCGTCAAATTTCCAATAACCTCTACGGATTCGCATTTCGGAAAGTGGAAAGTCGAAGCGGAAACTGTGATCTTCGTTGACGGTTATTTTCGCCAGTTCGAAGGCTTGTTTGACTTTTTCGACCATATCCATATCTACACCACCTTCGTCGGTTACTTCAAAGTGTTCTACTTCTTCGATTGCCCAGCTTCCTATGAGGTCTTCTTCTATTTGAGTAAAAGCTAGAAGTGGACATAGGAATAGTATGAACAATATTGTGTATTTTTTGATTTTAGGATTCATTGTTTACCAGTGTTCATTGAATTGATTTTTAGTCTTTGTTCTTTGAGACGGAGAATTGAGAGTTGCGACACTATGCCCGATAGTAGTGGATATGGCGGTTGGGTGATATATGGGGACATCCCGAAAATTGGGATTGCCAGTCCATCACTTCCTATTTTGTCTTAACGCTTTCCGCCATAGAAGCGGATAGCGGGGAGTCTACATCGGTAGAGGGTCGTTCCATTCCATCCTATTCAAAAAAGCCGCCCTAGCAGAAAATTGCACTGGGCGGCTTTGTATCTTTAACATTTATATGTTGTGTAAATTGTGTTGGTGGACGTTTATCCTTCTTCTCCTGCTTGCATTTCTTCAATCATACTAGCGACTTTTTTGGAAGCCATTAGTTTTTCGTATTCTTCACGAGAACCGACTTTGATTTTTTGGAATTGCTTGCGACCTGTACCTGCTGGGATAAGGTGTCCAACGATTACATTCTCCTTGAGTCCATCAAGTGGGTCAACTGTTGCCCCAATTGCTGCTTTACTCAACACTTTGGTTGTTTCTTGGAAAGAAGCCGCTGAAATCCAGCTCTTGGTACCCAATGATGCTCTAGTAATACCTTGCAACAATGGTTTAGAGGTTGCAGGAATGGCATTGCGGTATTCGACAGGCTTTAGATCGTTTCGCTTGAGATAAGAATTTTCTTCTCTCAACTGACGAAGCGATACAATCTGTCCTACTTTGAGTTTATTTGAATCACCTGATTCTGTCACGACTTTCTTGTCATAGATTACATCATTTTCTTCAATTACTTCAAAGCGGTTAACAGCACTCTTTTCAAGGAAGCGAGTATCACCTGCATCTTCGATGGTTACTTTACGCATCATTTGACGTACAATTACCTCAATGTGTTTGTCATTGATTTTTACCCCTTGTAGGCGGTAAACTTCTTGTACCTCATTAACGATATATTCTTGTACGGCGTATGGCCCCATGATTGCCAAGATGTCGGCAGGAGTGATGGCTCCATCAGACAAAGGTGTTCCTGCACGAACGAAATCTTCGTCTTGAACAAGGATGTGTTTAGAGAGTGGTACCATGTACTTTCTCTTTTGTCCATCTTTGGACTCGACCATAATTTCTCTATTTCCTCTTTTGATTTTACCAAACTTGGTTACTCCATCAATTTCGGAAACAACAGCAGGATTGGATGGATTACGAGCCTCGAACAACTCGGTTACCCTTGGAAGACCACCCGTAATATCACGTACTTTACTGGTTACACGTGGAATTTTGACCAGTACTTGTCCTCTTTTAACCTTCTCATCGTCATCCACATTGATGTGTGCCCCTACAGGCAAGTTGTATGTACGCAATGTATCCCCTTCATTGTTGGTAACATGTATAGAAGGAATCTTGGTTTTATCTCTAGATTCGATAACTACTTTCTCTTTGTGTCCAGTTTGTTCATCTGACTCTTCACGGAAAGTTACCCCATCAAGGATATTCTCAAACTTCACTCTACCTTCATTTTCGGTAATAATTACTGCGTTAAATGGATCCCATTCACAGATCTTATCTCCTTTTTTGATGCTGTCTCCTTCTTTTATATACAAGCGAGCACCATACGGGATGTGATAAGAGATGAGCTGACGTTTGGTTGTTGGACTCATTATACGAATCTCACTGGTACGTCCTAGTACAATGGTTTGTACTTTATCTTTTTCCAACTCTGCCTCTTCATCAATAGACTCTACAATTTTCACCTCATCAAATTCGAGTACACCATCAAATTTGGCTTCGTGAACAGATTCCGTTGCAATATTTGATGCTACCCCACCAACGTGGAAGGTACGCAATGTTAACTGTGTACCAGGTTCTCCAATTGACTGAGCTGCAACAATTCCAACTGCATCTCCCACTTGGGCAGTAGTATTGGTCGCCAAGTGACGTCCATAACATTTGACACATACCCCATTTCTGGTTTCACAGGTCAGGACAGAACGAATCATTACACTTTCGACACCTGTTTCCTCTTCTATTAAGAGGGCTTTGGTATCTGTGATGTCTTCCCCTGCTTTTAGAATAACTTCGTCGGTAGCTGGATCAATAACATCTTCGAGAGCAACTCTTCCAGCAATTCTTTCAGACAAAGGTTCTACGATTTCTTCATTGTCTTTAAGAGCTGAGATTTCGATACCTCTCAATGTTCCACAATCCTCTTCGATGATGACGGCATCTTGTGCAACGTCTACCAATCTACGAGTAAGATAACCTGCATCGGCTGTTTTAAGAGCGGTATCTGCCAGACCTTTACGAGCACCGTGTGTAGAGATAAAGTACTCAAGAATAGACAAACCTTCTTTAAAGTTTGAAAGAATTGGATTTTCGATGATTTCAGGACCTTTAGAACCCGATTTTCTCGGTTTTGCCATCAATCCACGAATACCACCAAGCTGTCTAATTTGCTCTTTCGATCCCCTTGCACCAGAGTGGTACATCATATAGATTGAGTTGAAGCCTTGGTTGTCTTTTTCCAACATATCCATCAAACTATTGGTGATACGGGTATTGGCACGCGTCCAAATATCAATCACCTGATTGTAACGTTCATTGTTGGTAATCAGCCCCATTTCGTAGTTCATCTGTACCTCTTCCACTTTTTCTCTAGCCTCTCCAAGTACTGTAATCTTATCATCTGGTGTCAGAAGGTCTGTCAATTTGAACGACAAACCACCTTTAAATGCCCAGTAGAAGCCAAGTTCTTTGATTCTATCAAGGAAGTTTACAGTTGTTGGTACATCTGTTTCTTTGATAATGTTACCAATGATTTTTCTAAGTGCTTTCTTTGACAAAAGCTCATTGATAAAGCTCACATTTTCGGGAATGGTTTGATTAAAAATGACTCTACCCACAGAGGTATCGAGCATTTCCATCTTCATTGTACCATCTTTTTGTTTGACAGGTACTTTTACTTTGATCGGTGCATGTAAATCTGCTTGCCCCTCATTGTAAGCGATGATTACTTCTTCCGCTGAGTAATACGTCATATTTGCACCTGGAATTTTTTCCCCTTCCTCTATATTTCTAATTTTAGAAATATAGTAAAGACCCAAAACCATATCCTGAGAAGGCAGGGCAATTGGAGTTCCATTTTGCGGGTTAAGAATGTTGTGGGCTGACAACATCAGTAGTTGTGCTTCAAGGATTGCTGCATTACTCAATGGAACGTGTACTGCCATTTGGTCACCATCAAAGTCGGCGTTAAAAGCTGTACATACCAATGGGTGCAACTGAATCGCTTTACCTTCAATCAGTTTGGGTTGAAATGACTGAATAGACAAACGGTGAAGTGTTGGAGCACGGTTAAGCATGATAGGGTGTCCTTTTAGAACATTTTCTAAGATGTCCCAAATAACTGGCTCTTTTCTATCTACTAATTTCTTGGCTGACTTAACTGTTTTGACGATTCCCCTTTCAATCAGTTTACGAATGACGAAAGGTTTGAACAACTCTGCTGCCATTCCTTTAGGAATACCACACTCGTGCATTTTGAGTTCGGGTCCTACAACGATGACCGAACGACCAGAGTAATCGACCCTTTTACCGAGCAAGTTTTGACGGAAACGTCCTTGTTTACCTTTCAAAACATCACTTAAAGATTTGAGGGCACGTCCTCCTTCTGCTTTTACAGCATTAGATTTTCTAGAGTTATCGAAGAGCGAATCGACTGCTTCTTGAAGCATTCTTTTTTCATTTCGAAGGATTACTTCAGGAGCCTTAATTTCGATTAGACGCTTTAATCTATTGTTTGATGACCCTACGATAAAGATCATTGAGATCAGAACTGGCAAAACGTCCACCATCTAGTGGAACCAAAGGACGCAATTCAGGTGGAATAACTGGAAGGTATTCCACAATCATCCATTCGGGTTTGTTTTCTCTATCGTAATTTCCTTCTCTGAATTTCTCAACGATACTCAAACGTTTTAGTGCTTCTGATTTTCTTTGTTGAGAAGTTTCTGTATTGGCTTGGTGACGCAACTGGAAAGACAATTCATCCAAATTGATGCGAATCAACAAATCTTTGACTGCTTCGGCCCCCATTTTCGCAAGAAATTTGTTCGGGTCTGAATCATCCAAATGTTGGTTATCACTTGGTAGAATTTCAAGATATTCAAGATATTCTTCTTCTGTAATTAGGTCCATTTTGTTAAGACCTTTTTCAGCTAGTACACCAGGTTGGATGACCACATATCTTTCATAATAAATGATTGTTTCCAATTTTTTAGACGAAAGTCCCAAAAGGTATCCTATTTTGTTGGGCAAAGATTTGAAGTACCAAATATGCACTACAGGAACGACCAATTTGATGTGTCCCATTCTCTCTCTTCTTACCTTTTTCTCTGTTACTTCCACACCACATCTATCACAAACGATTCCTTTATATCTAATACGTTTGTACTTTCCACAGTAACATTCATAGTCTTTGACGGGACCAAATATTCTCTCGCAAAACAAACCATCTCTTTCAGGCTTATAAGTTCTGTAGTTGATGGTTTCGGGCTTTAACACTTCACCATGTGATCTTTCCAGGATTACATCAGGAGAGGACAAGCAAAGTCTGACTTGTTTGAAATCACTTTTGATTTTAGGTTCTTTTTTGAACGCCATATTATGATGAGTTTGTGAGATGAATCTTATTTTAGTTAGGGTATTTCCAAGCAATTTTATTCTCGTATTATGCTTGGAAATTTAGCTAACAGCCAATCACTGTTAGCTAAATTTTGTTTGCCTATTTTTAGTCAAACAATACATCTAGGGTTAGCCCTCTCAATTCGTGAATCAATACATTGAAAGATTCAGGAATATTGGGTTTGGGTAAGTTTTCGCCTTTAACGATGGCTTCATATGCTTTGGCACGTCCAATGATGTCATCAGACTTTAATGTCAGCAATTCTTGTAAGATATTGGCTGCTCCAAAAGCTTGTAGCGCCCATACCTCCATTTCTCCAAAACGCTGTCCACCAAACTGAGCTTTACCACCTAGTGGTTGCTGGGTAATCAATGAGTATGGACCAATTGAACGAGCGTGCATTTTATCGTCGACCATATGTGCCAATTTCAGCATATAAATTACACCTACGGTAGCAGGCTGTCTAAATTTCTCTCCTGTTTGGCCATCTAGCAAGTATGTTACCCCTAAAGAAGGAACACTTGCCTCACTAATTTTGCTTTCAATTTCCTCAAGAGAGGCACCATCAAAAATCGGTGTAGCATATTTCTCTCCTAGTTCCTTACCAGCCCAACCAAGCACTGTTTCAAAGATTTGTCCAATGTTCATCCTTGAAGGTACCCCTAATGGATTAAGTACAATGTCAACAGCTGTTCCATCTTCGAGGAACGGCATATCTTCTTGTCGTACAATTTTGGCAACAATACCTTTGTTTCCGTGACGACCTGCTAATTTATCTCCTACTTTTAATTTACGTTTTTTTGCAACATAAACCTTAGCCAACTTTAAGACACCTGCAGGAAGTTCATCTCCAATGCTGATATTGAATTTTTCTCTATTGTAACGACCTTTTTCCTCATTAACTTTGATGTTGTAATTGTGCAACAAAGCTTTGATGTTTTCATTTAACTCTTCATCTTCTGTCCAACCAGACGGTTGTACTGACGAATAGTCTATATCATTGAGTACTCTATCTGAGAAACGAACTCCTTTGGGTACCAATTCAGCACCATATAAATCCCCTACTCCAGCAGACTTTTGTTCTTGTAAGAGTGCTGATAATTTTTTGATCAACAATTCTCTAATTTCAGCTATAGCATCTTCGTGTTCTTTTTCAAGGATCACCAATTTTTTCTTCTCTCTTGCTTTAGCGTCTTTATCTTTTTTGGCTCTTGCAAAAAGTTGTTTATTGATGACTACACCTTTGACAGAAGGCTTAACTTTGAGAGAAGCATCTTTTACATCACCCGCTTTGTCACCGAAAATTGCTCTTAAAAGCTTTTCTTCAGGAGTAGGATCTGATTCTCCTTTAGGCGTAATTTTACCAATAAGGATGTCTCCTTCTTTGATGTGTGCCCCAATTCTGATGATACCATTCTCATCCAAATCTTTGGTAGCTTCCTCACTAACATTTGGGATATCATTGGTCAATTCTTCTTCTCCTAGCTTTGTATCTCTAACATCAAGTGTAAATTCATCAATATGTATAGAAGTAAAGATGTCTTCTTTTACTACTTTTTCAGAAATCACAATAGCATCCTCAAAGTTATATCCTTTCCAAGGCATAAAAGCAACCATCAAGTTGCGCCCCAATGCCAATTCTCCTTTTTGAGTGGCATATCCTTCGCAAAGAATTTGCCCCTCATCAACTTCATCTCCCTTTCTAACAATTGGTTTCAAGTTGATACAGGTTCCTTGATTGGTTCTACGGAACTTGGTTAAGTTGTATGTTTTGATGTCACCTTCAAAACTAATCAAACGATCAGCATCAGAACGTTCATAGCGGATTACTACTTTGTTGGCATCTACATATTCAACTACCCCTTTACCTTCGGCATTGAGGAGCATTCTTGAATCTTTTGCCACTCTTTTTTCAATACCTGTTCCAACTATTGGCGACTGGGGTTGCATCAAAGGAACTGCCTGACGTTGCATGTTTGATCCCATCAAAGCACGGTTGGCATCGTCATTTTCCAAGAAAGGAATAAGAGATGCTGAAACCCCTACAATTTGGTTGGGAGCAACATCCATATATTGTACCTCATCGGGTGGCAATATAGGAAATTCCCCTTGTAGCCTACCTTTTAACCTTTGCGTCAAGAAATTTCCATCTTGGTCCAATTCTGCGTTGGCTTGACAAATTGCTTTGTTGTCTTCTTCTTCTGCTGACATATATAGAACAGCAGTCTCTGACAAATCCACTTTACCTTCCTCCACTTTTCTGTAGGGCGTTTCGATGAAGCCCATTTTATTGATTTTGGCGTGTACACAAAGTGTAGAAATCAATCCAATATTGGGTCCTTCAGGTGTTTCGATTGTACACAAACGACCATAGTGACTATAATGCACATCTCTTACCTCAAATCCCGCACGCTCTCTTGAGAGTCCTCCAGGTCCCAAAGCTGAAATTCTTCTTTTATGAGTAATTTCAGAAAGTGGGTTTGTTTGATCTAAAAACTGAGACAACTGACTTGTACCAAAGAATGAGTTGATGACAGATGAAAGTGTTCTTGCATTGATCAAATCAGTTGGCGTAAATACCTCGTTGTCACGAACATTCATTCTCTCTCTAATGGTACGTGCCATTCTTGCAAGTCCCACTCCAAACTGTGCATATAATTGTTCACCAACTGTACGTACTCTTCTGTTACTCAAATGGTCAATATCATCTATTTCTGCCTTTTGGTTACAAAGTTGGATAAGATACTTAACCATGCTAATGATGTCTTCCTTGGTTAATACCCTAGTTTCTTTGTCAATTTCTAGAGACAGTTTTTTATTTATTTTATATCGTCCTACTTCTCCAAGGTCGTAACGCTTATCTGAGAAAAACAGTTTGTCAATGATTCCTCTAGCAGTTTCTTCATCAGGTGGATCTGTTCCTCTTAGTTGGCGGTAGATGTGTTGTACCGCTTCTAGTTCCGAGTTGGATGTATCTTTTTGTAGTGTATTATAAATGATTGCAAAATCACCAGACAATTCCTCTCTCTGAATTAAGATTGTTTTAAGCTCTGTATCACGTATCAACTCTATATTGTCCTCATCTAATACAGTATCTCTTTCAAGAATAATTTCATTTCTTTCAATTGATACTACCTCTCCTGTGTCCTCATCTACAAAATCCTCTATCCAAGTTTTGAGAACTCTTGCCGCTAGTTTGCTACCAATGAGTGTCTTTAGATTGGCTTCATTAATTTCTACTTCTTCAGCCATTCCAAAAAGGTCAAGTATTGCCTTATCCGTATCGTATCCAATTGCTCTTAGCAAAGTGGTTACAGGGAATTTTTTTCGACGATCAATGTAAGCATACATCACATTGTTGATGTCTGTAGCAAATTCAATCCAAGAACCTTTGAAAGGTATCACCCTTGCAGAGTAAATTTTGGTTCCATTAGGGTGGAAACTTTGTCCAAAGAATACCCCTGGAGAACGGTGCAATTGAGAAACAACGACTCTTTCTGCCCCATTGATTACAAAGGTGCCCTTAGGAGTCATATAAGGGATATTTCCCAGAAATACATCTTGAACAATTGTTTCAAAGTCTATATGTTCTTCATCATTACAGGAAAGTCTTAGCTTGGCTTTAAGTGGGACGCTATATGTCAGTCCTCTTGCTATACACTCTTCGATGGTATAACGGGGAGGATCGATATAGTAGTCCAAAAATTCTAGCACAAAAATGTTTCGAGCATCGGAAATGGGAAAATTTTCCATAAACACTTTAAACAGTCCTTCATTAATTCTATTTTCAGGTGTTGTTTCTAACTGGAAAAAATCCTGAAAAGACTGAATTTGGATGTCCAAAAGGTTGGGATAATTTTCAAAAGCCGTAATTTTGCCGAAGTTGACTCTTTTTTGTATTCTGTTGGCTGCTGACATATTGAGAGCTTGTTGGGTTAAAAAAAGGGAATAACAGGTGTCCTATCTATTTTTATTAGTCTAAAAGCTGTTTGGTTGCTAAAAGCTTCCATAATTCATGCTTTTCTCTCCTAGCTTTGATAAAAGACAAAAAAATCCGATGAGCTTACATATACCTTTTAAAAGGTATGTAAAACTTATCGAATCCAGTCATAAGTATGTAACTACCAATGCTTTATGCAAAAATTAGGTTAATTACGTAATAAAAAAATGTCCTGATTTATATAATGCAAAAAAGGCATTAGGACTTTTTAGGTCCTATGCCTGATTTATTATTATTTTTATTTGAAGTTTTACTTCAACTCTACTTCTGCTCCTGCTTCTTCTAATTGAGCCTTCATTGCTTCTGCTTCATCTTTAGAAACGCCTTCTTTTACAGGACCTGGAGCTCCATCAACGATGCCTTTAGCTTCTTTCAAGCCTAGGCCAGTCAAAGACTTAACCACTTTCACTACAGAAAGTTTAGCACCTCCTGGAGACTTCAAGATCACATCGAACTCTGTTTTTTCTTCAGCAGCTTCTCCGCCGCCACCTGGTCCAGCAGCTACAACCATAGGTGCAGCAGCAGCAGGTTCGATTCCATGTTCTTCTTTCAAAATCTCTGCCAATTCGTTTACTTCTTTAACTGACAAGTTGACTAATTGTTCTGCAAATTCTTTTAAATCCGCCATTTTTAGTTGTGTTTTAAAAAATTGAAAAAACTTATTTATAGCGTGCGTAACAGTATTTTTGTTTTACACATTTAGAAAAAGTGTCATAAAAAAGAGACAGTTATGCCCAGATTACTTCACTTCTCCTGCACAGCTTAAGCTGCGTCTTTTTCAGACAAGGTTTTAAGGATACCTGCAATTTTACCACCAGCAGAAGATAGAGCTGAGATAACATTTTTAGCAGGCGATTGTAACAAACCAATGATTTCACCAACCAATTCTTCTTTAGACTTCAAGTTAGCCAAGACCTTCAATTGGTCATCTCCCATAAACACATCTGAATCAATAGAAGCTGCCTTTAAGATTGGTTTTTCATGATTTTTTCTAAACTCCTCAATCAGTTTAGCAGGAGCATTAGAGACGTTGGCAAACATAATAGATGTAGGCCCTTTTAAAGCATCATATACTCCTTCAAAATCTTTGTCTGATTGTTCCATTGCTTTGCGAATAAGTGTATTTTTAGCTACTCGCAATTCAATTTCTTTTTCAAAGCACAATCTTCTTAGATTGTTTACTTGCTCTACTGTCAAGGCAGAAGAGTCTGTTATATAAAAGAAGGAACCCTCATTAAACTTTTGAGTCAGTTCCTCAATAACACTTACTTTTTGTTCTTTTGTCATTTTCTTACTTTTTCAGATTATGAACTACTCAAAAAACTATACTACTGCCGCTTTAGCATCTACAGGGATCCCAGGACTCATAGTACTAGCCATTGTAATACTTTTAAAGTACACTCCTTTGGCACTAGAAGGTTTCATTTTAGCTATTGTTTGTAACACTTCTTGTGCATTACCAACAAGTTGTTCAGGTGAGAAAGAAACTCTACCAACAGAACAGTGAATGATTCCAAACTTGTCTACTCTAAAAGATATTTTACCTTTTTTGACTTCTTTTACTGCACTAGCAACATCTTGAGTAATGGTACCTGTTTTAGGGTTCGGCATTAAGTTACGTGGTCCTAAGATACGTCCCAATTGACCAACTTTTGCCATTACATTAGGCGTTGCAATAACCACATCAATATCGGTCCAACCGCCTTTGATTTTTTGGACATATTCATCTAGTCCTACATAATCTGCTCCAGCATCTTTAGCTTCCTCTTCTTTATCTGGAGAACACATCACCAAAACTTTTTTTGATTTACCTGTTCCATTTGGAAGCGAAACAGTTCCTCTAAGCGCTTGGTCAGCTTTACGAGGATCAACCCCCAACTTAATATGAAGGTCAACAGAGGCATCGAATTTAGTAAGATTTACTTCTTTAACCAATGCACAAGCTTCGTTAAGAGAATAAATTTTACCTTCTTCTATTTTCTCATTAGCCTCTTTTCTTTTTTTTGATAATTTTGCCATAATTGTTACTAAAGGTTCTAACGTTTATAAATATAAACTCCCTAAACGGGCATAGCATAAGTACTATGCTATTTTCTTTTTTTGTTTTAAGCTTCCGCTTTTTCTGTTTCCCAAGGTGGAGTGCCCTCAACAACAAGTCCCATACTTCTTGCAGTACCAGCAACCATACGCATAGCCGATTCTACTTTAAAAGCGTTCAAGTCAGGCATTTTGATTTCTGCGATTTCTTTTACAAGATCCCAACCGATTTTACCGACTTTGGTTCTGTTAGGTTCAGCAGATCCGCTTTTCAGTTTTGCCTTTTCTAGCAATAGTACTGCAGCAGGGGGAGTTTTAATGACAAAATCAAAAGACTTGTCTTTATAGACAGTAATTACCACTGGTAAAACTTGTCCTTGTTTATCCTGTGTCCTAGCATTGAACTGCTTACAGAAGTCCATAATGTTGACTCCCTTCGCACCCAAAGCTGGTCCAACTGGAGGAGAAGGATTTGCCTGTCCACCTTTTATTTGTAGTTTTATAAAACCACCTATTTCTTTAGCCATTTTTACGATACTTTTTCAACCTGCATAAAATTTAATTCTACTGGCGTTCTTCTTCCAAAGATTTTCACCACTACTTTCAACTTTTTCTTATCCTCATATATTTCCTCTACAGTTCCATTAAAATCGTTGAAAGGTCCGTCAATAATTTTGACTGTTTCATTCACCAAGAATGGTTCATTGGGGGCTTCGCCACCTCTTTCTCTCATTTCATCTACCTTACCCAACATTTTATTGGCATCATCGTCGTTCATTGCAATGGGATTGTCTCTACCAATAAAGCCAATCACCCCTGTATATGAACGAAAAGCTTGTATGACATCGACATCAACAAAGCCTTCATCAGCCAAAACAAAAATATACCCTGGATAAAGGGTCTTATCTTTAATAGATTTTTTTCCTTTGGTTATTTTGTAGACTTTTTCAGTGGGCATCAAAAGCTCTGTAATATTATTGGTCCATCCAGAACGCTGAATCTCTACCTCAAGATATTTTTTCAATTTGCGTTCTTGCCCACTGATTACCCTAAGGGTATACCACTTTTTACTTTTTGAACTTTTGTCACTCATTGCTTAAAAGTCTATTTTTTGATTACCCAAACAATTGGTATATGTAAAACAAAATTCCTTTGAATATTGAATTTTCAGGATTTGCTCCAAAAAAGAAATCCATTAAAAAGACGATGAGTGCAATAATGATTGAGGCAATCAAAACTACTATAGAGCTATGTTGTAGCTCTGGCCATGTAGGCCAAGTAACTTTGTACAACAATTCATTGTACGACTCTTTGATATATAAACTTAATTTTTCCATGGTACTAGAAAATAAACACGGGCGGCAGGGCTCGAACCTACGACCCCTGGTTTTGGAGACCAGTGCTCTACCAACTGAGCTACGCCCGTTTTTTATTTAAATT
>JAHDIA010000069.1:12805-13959 GCA_020631035.1 Chitinophagales bacterium
TTGAACTTAGTGTGTGGTGTAACAGAACCAGGCTTAACAATTACCATACCTCTTTTGATGTCTTCTTTATTGACACCACGCAACAACAAACCAACATTGTCACCAGCTTCACCTCTATCTAGGATTTTACGGAACATTTCCACACCCGTAACAGTAGAAGTCATTGCTTTTTCTTCTTTTGGTCTCAAACCGATGATTTCAACAGGGTCACCAGAGTTGATAACACCTCTTTCGATACGACCTGTAGCAACAGTACCACGACCTGTGATAGAGAATACATCCTCTACAGGCAACAAGAAGTCTTTTTCTACATCACGCTTTGGAGTTGGAATCCAACTATCAACAGCATCCATCAACTCTTTTACTTGTGCAACACCATCAGCCTCTCCATTCAATGCTTTCAAAGCAGAACCTTGAATTACAGGAATGTTGTCACCATCAAATTCGTAGAAACTCAACAATTCTCTCAATTCCATTTCAACAAGTTCCAACAATTCAGGGTCGTCTACCAAATCAACTTTGTTCATAAAAACAACCAATTGAGGTACACCAACCTGACGTGCCAAAAGAATGTGTTCACGAGTTTGTGGCATAGGTCCGTCAGTAGCAGCACAAACCAAAATTGCACCATCCATCTGAGCAGCACCAGTTACCATATTCTTAACGTAATCGGCGTGACCAGGACAATCAACGTGTGCATAGTGACGATTTTCTGTTTGATACTCTACGTGAGCTGTATTAATTGTAATACCTCTTTCTTTTTCCTCAGGAGCACCATCAATTGAATCATAGTCCATTTTGTCAGCCAAACCTGAATCAGATAATACGTAGGTAATAGCAGCAGTAAGTGTAGTTTTACCGTGGTCAACGTGACCAATTGTACCAATGTTAACGTGCGGTTTCGACCGGTCAAATTTTTCTTTAGCCATTGTTCAAATGATATTTATTAGATTGTGTAATTAAATTTTTAAGATTTTGAGACAATTAGAACAGACTTGTTGAAACAATCAATAAACCGCAAGGGTTTTAGGAAGCATTATTGTTCAAGTAGTATATTCTTTTATATATGTCAGTTTTTTTTCGTCGTTGGGTATCAAAATAGAGCCAATGAGGGGAATTGAACCCCTGACCTCTTCCTTACCAAGGAAACGCTC
>JAHDIA010000070.1:0-5706 GCA_020631035.1 Chitinophagales bacterium
AAATAAAATCAACATTTTAGACTTCCATTTTTAATGGGAGGTGGCGAACATGTTGATTAAAGGTGTCACCTTTAAAGTTTCTTTTGTTTACCTAGTATGTGTTCTTTAAAAAGGTGACACCTTTTTTTTATTGCCTTTCTTTTACATATACTGCCAAGTTGTTTTTTGGTATTCTTTGAGCCATTCATCTTCTACTACTTCTAGAATGGGCTTTTCTTTATCTTGATAATTTAAATACATCATACAACCATAGGGCAAATTGTGTTCTGCCTTAAATTCTAATTCTGCAATTTTGACGGAAGTTGTTGCGCCATTGGTATCTGTTTGAATGGCGCAAGGTGTGCCTGTATGCCCAAAGAAGTGGTAGTGAGGTTTTTTGCTGTCTAGGAACTCTCGTATTTCGTCCATTCCATAACCAAGAGTGACAAAATCAACTGCACTGTCGTGGGTGATTAAAATATCTATAGGCGTTTTGGAGCGCATTAGTTTTTGGAGCTTGACTCTTTCGTAATCTTGTATGTGAATGGCTTGGTCTTCCCTGTTGGGATCTCGCTTGCCAATGCGTCCAATGCCGACGATGTTTAAGTTGGAGGTGTTGTTGGAAATTTGTAGGAGCTCGCCCGTTTTGCAAATGCTGATTTTTTGGTAGCAATCAACCGTAAATCTTTCAGTGGGACTTTTTTGTTCGAGTTGGTCGAGGTAGGGATGGTCTTCGTGATTGCCTCGAACACAAATCATTTGGGTGTTGATGTCTTGGAGGACCTTTTGTACTTTGGGTTTCTTTTTGACAAAGTATTGGCTAAAACCCAATTCGGAAGGATCGTTTTTGGCGTGCTTGATGGTAGCTTTGTCTAGGCGGTTGGTATCGGGGAAAATGCCGAGGTCGCCACATTGCAAAATCAAGTCTATATTGATTCCCCTTTCCTTTTGGAAGCGTTGGACCAATTTGAAGGCAAGGAGTATTCTGCCATGTAAGTCGGAAAATAATAGGATGTTCATTGTGTTGTTGTTTTGGGGGCTATCTTTTTAAATACTGGACAATATTAGCCCTGTCAATTAAATACTCTTTTGCTGTGCCTACCTTTTTATAGCCCATTTGTTTACTTAATTCCCTAGATGGATGGTTCTCTGGGTGCGTCTCTGTTTTTATTTTTTCTAATTTGGGATATACCTTAAAGCATCTACTTTTTCTATATGGTAATTATTTTTCATTTTCTAAGTTTTAGAATGTGTTTAAAGTTCTGAATCATTTTTCGCCCAATATGATTTCCCATCGAACAAGTCTAACAACCAATAGAAAATAAAAATGGTTCAAATCTAGAAATTTGTGTTTTGTTGTGCAAACAATTATTTTTGTATTGTTTAATCAAAAAGATACCAATGGAGGCTTTTAAAACACCCAAATTGACAGTTGAGGCATATCTCCAGAGAGAATTGGAGAGTGGAGTGAAACACGAATTTCATGATGGGAAAATCTATGCTCTTGCAGGTGGAACAATCAATCATGGAAGATTGTGTGGGAATATTTATTCGGAAATTAGGAGTGGTTTGAAACAGAAGAAGTCTGATTGTGAGGTGCTGAATGGAGAAGTGAAATTACACATTGAAAAGACCAATACCTATGTATATCCAGATGCAATGGTTGTTTGTGGAGCCATTGAAACTGCTGAGAACAATGAAAATGCTGTAACCAATCCTATATTGGTGGTAGAGGTGCTTTCCAAGTCAACAGCAGATTATGATAGAGGCGAAAAGTTTTACATTTATCGACAAATTCCTAGTTTACAAGAGTATATTTTGATTGAGCAAGACCAAGCGGTCGTGGAGGTATATTACAAGAAAGAGGGAAGTGATTTGTGGAGCATCAATAGGTATCAAAAAGAGAAGTTAGTTAAGTTGGAATCTATTGGTATTGAGGTGGCATTGAAAGATTTGTATGACAATGTAGATGTATGAAATTTTATAGGGATGTGAAGGGAGCATTGCTCAATATGGCGTGAAGCGGATGGATGAATGTTGAGACGAAGAATTAAAAGAAGCGATGTCTACGCCTGATGGTCCCGATTTTATCGGGATGGCGGTGTTCTTTCCTAGCGGTTTGTGGAGACAAGGCATGCCTTGTCTGTACGGAGTTTCGCAATAAATAGGGCAGCCGTCATAGAAGCGGATAGCAGGGAGGAGCCTTGCTAGAGAGTCCATTCCGTGCCGTTCAAATTTTAAATAAGTTTTTAAGCATTAAAATCCTCTGGCAATTCATTAATGCGAGCATATGGGAATTGTTGGATTTTGTTGAGTGCGTAGTAGGTATCTAGCCCACCAATGCCGACCGTTTGTATATTGCTTAGATTGATGTGGTCGTTGCCTTCGATGGCTTGGTCGTCAATGATGAGGTGTTCGATTTCTCCTATGATGAGTACGGTTCCGTTGAGTTCGATTGGAATGCTTTGTCGGTAGTTCAGACCCATTTTTAATTTACTTTCTTTGACAAAAGGAGCTTTGAAATTGTCGAGGTATTCGGGCGTGAGTTGGCAGTGAGCGAACTCAGATTGGTGTCGCTCGAATTTGGCGGAGGTGTAGTGGGCGTTTTTGACAAAATCTCGATGGACGTGATTGATGGTGTATACGCCATTTGCCAAAATGTTTTCGTAGGTATGGCGTTCAATTTCGCCAGTGGGACGGGAGATACAGCCGATTAAAGCTGGATTGCTACCTAGATGAACGACGGAGCTAAAAATGGCGAGATTGGTTTCGCCTTTATCAGAAATGGTGCCGATGAGATTGGCAGGTTTGATGCCTGTGATGGCATTGATGATGTTGAGGCGTTGAATGCGTGGGGTGTTCTGAATGTCCGTTTTTGTTAAATGCATCTTTGTATTTTATTTGCTACTTTAGAACGCTGTGGGTTATCTATTGTTTAGAAAGTTTTAAGTTTTGTTTTGGTATTTTTCTAGGCGTTCTACATCTTGCTTAAAGTATTTTAGACGGTCTTTTTTGTCGGGATCAAGTTTTGCTTCTTTTTCATATATAGACAAAAGTGAACGGGCGTGTTCTAAATCTGCTATTTCTATGGCAACATCAAGCCAGAAAAAAGTATCCATATGTTTTTGGGGATTTTGGTGTATTCGAGCATTCCAACCTTTTGTAAAGTGGGTGGCAATTTCTTCGTCAGTGACAGTACACTCTTCAAGGCTAGGATAAAAACCGTAAAAATGCTTTTTATCAGGATGGTCGCTTGCTTTGACATATTCAAAGGTCTGTGCAATTCCTGTAGACAAGAGGTAGTAACGATCAAAGCTACAGCCCAAATCGAAATTGGCACATTTGGCTTCAAGAAAGTACCAAAGATTGTCTATGTTTTTGAAAGTGTTGAGCAAGAATGCGATAAGATGTAAGGTGTCCGAACCACCTTGCCAAGGATCATTGATTCTATCTTTTGTTTCTTCTGCCATTAGAAAGCGAATGAGTTCTTCGTCTGAATCTTTGAGAAGCCGTTTTTCGGCATAATCTATTTGCAATGCAATGATGGCTTTGCTTCGATTGGAGAGATTGAGGTCTTCGTACTCTTCTGAGTCTTCACTTTCGGTTTTTTTCCATTTAACTTCTTCCCAAAGTGTTTTATCTTGGCGAAGAGCGTTCAGGTAGTTGAGTAGCTTTTTTCTAAGAGAGTCCATAAATTTAAATGAGTTTGTAGCGTTGGGCAATGCGTGTAAGGTGATCTTGGTACAATTTGTTTTTGGTGTTGTCAGCAATTAAATGTTCGTAAGCTTTGAGGGCTTTATCAGGCATATTGAGTTCGGCATACATAATGAATCTGACATGAACAAAGCCAATCAGTTTTTGCTCTACGTCTTCTGATTCTAGGTATTGTAAGAGTGCAGTCTGTGAGTCAATGGCATCAAAAAATGGAAGGATGTGGTTTTTTACACCAGAAATCATTTCTAATATAAGTTCTACTTCATCGGTTTCGGGAGTGATTTCGTACCAAATATCCGTCCCTTCTGTCAAGTCGCCTATGCGTTTTCTAAGGGCACAATTGGGTTCAGAGGGAAAGTCGGGCGGATTTGCCTTGCCTTGATAATTGTATTGACCATTCCAGTAAGCAGGAGAAAAAATGCCATTGTTGATGGTAAATTCTATATGGTCCTTGGTGTTGTATTTGCTGGATTGGATGTTGAGAACATAGCCAATATCGTTTACAGCTTTGTAGAAGTTTCTATTCTTCTTTTTAAATCCCCTGGGTTTGAGAATTTTATGGAAGCCCTCTTTTATGAGCTTGTCAAATTTTAGTTGTGTAGTAGTTTTCATTTGTTTTTCTTTTTTCACCACAGATTATCACAGATTTTTCACCACAGATTATCACAGATTTTTACATTATAATTCTAGTTATTCCTTGTTTCATATTAATAACATTAAAATTAAGCAATAACCCTAGTTTTATACTAGAAAGTTTTAGATAAGTCATTAGTTGTGCTTTGTGAATAGGTGCTATTTCTTCTACAGATTTTAATTCTAAGATAATTTTATCTTCAACTAATAAGTCTACTAATCTGTGGTGAAAGAAGTATTGTTTCTTCTCATTCGCACCACCAAGACCATAGGCACTTTGGTAAAAATGGCTTTCTTGTATTGTTTGAAAACGGGTTCCTCCATTCCATCTACGACAAATCCGTGTTTGAATCCTGTTTGTAATAAGTTGGATATAGAACGATCGAAATAGTATTGCAATTGTGGCTGATTGGCAATGGCTTCTCCCTTGGTTGTGTGCAAACTTTGATAGTTATTTACTTCAATGGTGTTTTCTTGAATGACTACATTGCAAGAGTTGAAACAAGGATGACAGACAGAAAATACAAAGACGCCATCCTTTTGTAACAAATGTGGCAAGGCTCTAAATAAAGGATCGATATTGGCTAAGTCCATCAACATCATATTGGCAACCGCTGCTGTAAACTGGTGTTTGCCCAATGCCAATAAGCCCTCGTATGAAGTGGCATCGAGTACTTGATAATGGATGTTGTGGGTATCGTATTTTTTGGCATTGTTGATGTTGTTCTCCGAAAAATCAAAGGCAGTTACTTGTATACCTTGTTGTGCCATTCTTCTGGCAAATACTCCATTGCCACATCCGATGTCTAGTAGAGTATCTTGGGCTTTTAAATTTAACAATTGTACAGTAGCAGGAGCTACCAACTCTTGATGAAATCTATTGCCCAAGTCTCCCATTGTATTGTCCCAATAGTTGGCATTGGCGTTCCAGATGTTTTTGTTTTCCTGATTGATTTTGTCGGTCATTTCAAAATGGTTCTTACAATACTCAAATCATCACTCGGCATTAGGGCCCATTCTCGTTCAATATAGCGTAGCTTCTTTTGTAGCATATTGGGTGATTCGCCACCCGTTTTGTCCATTAAAAGTAATTCAATTATTTCAGATTCTGTTCTAGGAATTACATTTTTCTCATTGAAAGGCTTAAAGCTAAAAATCCCATCGGTACAAATGCTCAAACCTTAATGTTTTTTACTTAGAACCATTAAGAAATTAAGGCTATTAAGTATGTAATTCTTCACTACCCTTAATGCCTTAATGTTTTGTAATTAGAACCATTAAGAAATTAAGGCTATTAAGTATGTAATTCTTCACTATCCTTAATTCCTTAATGTTTTTTACTTAGAACCATTAAGAAATTAAGGCTATTAAGTATGTAAT
>JAHDIA010000070.1:5806-13860 GCA_020631035.1 Chitinophagales bacterium
GTTTTTTACTTAGAACCATTAAGAAATTAAGGCTATTAAGTATGTAATTCTTCACGATTCCTAATTCCTTAATGTTTTAAAATATCCATTATGTCTTCAACATCGAATGTACATCCTTTCCGCAAAAGCAAATACATTGTCTAAATTTACCTGACTGCCATCCTTTAGCTTGATTGTACCCGACAATTTTCCCATTGGCCCCTCGTAATCAGATGCCCCAAAAGGACCAAAATTGACTTTTACATCTTTGGGATACAATGCCTCAAAGGTCAAATCAATGCTTCCTTTAGGATCGGTGATGGTCCAAATTTTACCTTCTCTTTTAAAAGCATTTATACCAGGTAGTTTGTACATTTTTTTATCTATCCAAAGTGCATTTTCGTTGTAGTTTTCGTTGTCGATGGATTGGTTTTTGGTAAGATTTAATCCAATGCGTTGACCATCTTTGTAGAAAGCAGTGGTGAGCCAATCCCATTTGAGACGGTAAGGATAATAGCCTTTGTGATCGTCCAGAATAAAAAAGCTTTCGTTTTTTGTAAAAGTAAATTGTTCTGTTCCAATACGCATATGGCCCTCCATTGGGACGACTGCTTTATGGGCATACATTCCCCGATTTTCTGCCAAAGGAACACTGACAACTAAATGATCTACACCTTTAAAATCCCCTTTGACAGCTCCTTCTAATGCGGGTAAATCTTTGGTAGCAGCGGCTTTGAACTTTATTTGAATACAATCATTTTCGAGTTTGTTTTCAACCCAAATATTGATGCCTTTGCTCTCGTAAGAATTGGTGCTGTTGAGGATGTTGTTGGGCACATTTAGCACAGTAGGAATGAGCTGTTTTTCGTAGAGGTATTCTTTTTCGTTGGGAATATCAAACACCCGAATCTGAACAAAGGCAGACATCTTGGCATTGAACAAAGCAATACAATAAAAGAAACGCTTATTGCCACCTTGAAATGCCTGGAACTCTTTGAGCCTCAATTTTCGGAACCATTTGGGCAAGGGCAAACTCGAAATCTTGGCGTCAATCAAATTGACATTTTCAATGGGCTGTGTAAAAGTCCCAAATTCGATTTGTCCTTGGTGTACCAATTGCTCCTTGGTTTGAGGAGGGGTATTGGCTTGTACGTTTTTTGCTTTGGTATTGGGCATAATTTAAGTATGGTTCTTAACCAACCGCTTCAATTTTGATGCGATTGTTGTTGACGACAATTTCATCACCTGCCATTTTGTGCTGCAATTGTTTGCCAATGGGCGAGGCAAGCGATATACAAAAATACATTTTATCTTCGACTTGTATTTTGCCAATGCCCACAGAAACATAAAAAACGCCTTTATTTGTCTGTACCAAGCTACCCAATTCCACTTTTTCGTTTTGATTACGTGGATTGATTTGGGCAAGTTGTCGCCTTAGGGCATTGGTCTGAGCGAGTTGCGCTTTGCAATTGTCTTCTTCCATTTGCATCATTGCCCGACCTGTTTCATACTTATCACCCACACTGCTTTTGGTTTCATTGTTGCGTGCCTCTTGTATAGATTGCAAACGACTTTGTATAGCGGCAATTTTATTGTCAATATTGTTTTGACAGGCGGTATATATTTGTTCTTTTGGATTCAAGATTTAAAATTTAATATTATAAATTCCGAGTTACGAGTTGAACGAAAAAATGTTTAGTCAATTTACAATTCACAATTATTGTTGTGCAACGCCATTGGTACTAGGCTACGTTATGGTCTGGTTAACCAACGCATGCTTTCCCCCTTGCACCAAAGTTCATCCACCCGCAACATCCTACGCTTCTTTCACAAAAATATACAGAAAAATTAGCACATAAGGTGAACTTTCTAGTCGATTTTGAAAAAATAAAATATAGATCAATGTTTATCTAGAAACGTGACTTGCTAAGTTTTTGATTTGTTGAATTAAATTGGGGCTTAGAGGTACAGCTTCTAGTGTGTCATTTAAAATATAAGCGTGAGGATAAGTATTGCAACGATAAAGAATGGTGTCACCTGATTGTGCCCAACCAAATGCAAGTCTAGACATATCGCTAGTGTACATAAAAGATTGAGTTGCTACAATTGATTTATCTGAAGACCTATAAACTTGCAAAAAAACATCATAATAATCCAATTCTTCGGCATCATTTCTGTTGGCATGTCCTATAAGATAATACTGCCCCGATGAAGAGTAAATCTTTTTGCTTGTATAGTCAACATAAGTTGCATCATGACAACCAATGACATATATTATAAGTATTGCCCAAGCAAGAAAAATTCCTATCGAAACTTTTAAGATAAAGAGAATGATTTTGTTAATATTCATACTTGAAGGATTGCTAGGTTTTTCTTTTAGGAATTATTTTTTCGCTTTAGAAATTGATACAACTTCGTCAATTGGGCTTTGTTGTCAAGCAATCTTTTACCCGTGGTTTTGGCAGTTTTGATTTCTTTAAGATTGGGAAAAGTGAGTTTGCTTTGGGCAAGAGAATACATCCACAATAAATCAAGGTAATTGAGTAGAAGGTTGAATTTTTCAAACATGCCAGTGGGGTGTATGTCGAATCCCAAGCGTTGGGCAGTACGCTCACTAAAAAAATAAGAGCTTCCTCGTACCACTACCGTTTCAGGCAATTCTTGCCGTTCAACCCGTTCAACAATTTCGAGTAGTCCTTCGATATAATATTCCAATATTTTTTGTCGGATTTCTATACCTGATTTGTAGGGACGCATTGCCATAAAATAGTCAAAGGAGGTACCATTGTGTAAATCGTATTTTTTCTTGGAGGCTCCAAAAACCAACAACATAGGAGAGAGGTATCTGTACATCCCCAAGAGTGTAAAGAAGGGGGCAAATAAGAATTGCCCTATGGGCACTACTACAAAAACCAATAAGTAATACAGAGAAAAATCATCGCTTATATCCAACCAAATGCCCAAAATCGCCATTCCCAATACAAACATAATAAGAGCAATGATCCATTTTAAGAGGGGATGTAAATAGTAGAATTTGTTCATTGGCATCACTTTATTAATGAACAAAAATAGGAATTAGTTCACTTGTTTTTTTCTAAGATATGTAGGTATTCTTTGGTACTATCCGCTACATGATTTCGATTAGCATCCTTATCAGCTTTAAAGCGTTGATAATTGGTAGAGGCTAGTTCATATTTACCATATTTGCTCATAATGTGTTTGACATCCTCAACACTCATTAACCCCTCATTGTTGTAGCTCAAAAAGATGTATTGGAATTGGGCATGTTTGATGAGTGACTCAAAGACATAAGCAACCGTACTTTTGCTACAATACTTGGACTTTTGATAATTACGCAATCCCGTTTTACCCCTAGGTTGAAAATCGTCGTATTTGGCAATGGTGTTGAGCATATGGTAATTGGCTCCATATTGTCGGGCATTGTAAGGCGGGTCGAGGTACAAAATATCTCCTTCAACTTTACGAATTAATTCATTGCTGTCGGTATGGAATACCTCATGTTCGTTCTCGTTGAGGCTAAATTCGGCAGGGGAGAGTATTAGGTTTTTTTGTGCCGATTTTTTGAGGTGTTTGAGGTAGGCACCATATACTGAAGCAGTATTGGCGACCTTATCAGCACTTTCGAGTAAGCTAGCTAAGAGGAAGTAATATAAATCATCAGAGATGCTACGGTTTTGTTTCCATATTTTGATTTGCTGGCGAATGCTGTCTATTTTTTTTCCGTTTTCGTCAGAAAAGTATTGGCGTTCACCGTGTCCTCCTTTACAGTAATGTTTGTATACAAAACCTTCTTTTAGTTTTAGGTTATTTAGTTTGTTTATATATTCCTCTTTATTAGGTATAGTTAAATGATTACCAATATAATTTCTATTTAGGACATAACTGTAATACTCAAAATCATTTGCAATTATTTTGAATACCTCTTGTTTAAAGTTGCGTCCAACAATACCTGTACCTGCAAACAAATCACAAAATACTTTTTGTGATAGATTACTACCAACAACTGAGTAAATAGTATCTTTTATGAATTGTGATAATTTATGTTTTGAGCCTATATAATTCATCGTATTAAAATTCTAATTGTGCAACAAAATAACAAAACATTTTACTTTATAGTTCTGTTTTCCTTGAGTTTTATGGTCATATTCAAAAGTAATTTCAAGAGGGTTTTCTAAATCTGTCTTTTGTATTGTCTCCTCAATTGTGTCAATAGGTACATCTTCATCTAAATAAACTACAAGAAGTCTACTATCTGCTCCAAAACGACCTTCATCTTGGTATTTATACAAATATTCTGCAACTGTTGCTGGAGACTCAATTGCATGTTGTTTCCAAGCATCCCCAAAATCCCTTTTAAATTCATTGGTTGGGCTTTTAGCAACTTTTTGGTCGAAAGGAACACCATCTATAAAAAAATCAACAGCTCTTCTATGATTAAGGGTAGGGAGTATGTTTAAGTTTTTTTCAAATATGAGCGTTTCAATAAAGTCATTTCGTACAGTATTGATCTCTTTGATACGTCTATATTGAACAGCTGCTTTTTTTACTTTATCATCTTTTTCGCCTCCAGTTATACTTTCTGAATTTACTCTTTGAACAAAACCATCAAAATTACCTTGTGAAAAAGGCCAAGCGATTGTGCCAAGTTTTCTCTCTTGCCATTCTGTTAACAATATCTGCATTGTTTGGTGAGAATTCTTACCGCTTTTATACTTTTTTGTACTTTTGAAAATGTTTCTTATGATGTCTTTACCTAAATCATAATCCCAATTGGTTACAATTTTTTCCCATAACTCATTGGTACTTAGATCAAGTCTTTTTTTACCTTTATTTACACCTCTACTTATGGTCTTAAAAGGCAGAGTAAACATTTTTTTAGCTTGTAGTGTAAGTAAAAATGAAGTTGCTTGATCTTTATTGCCCAGTATTTTTTTTGCAATTTGTGTAGAAAAACTATCCTTTAAGTTCATTTTGTTTTGATTTTAGATTCTACTTCAAACTCCACCGCCTTATTCACCACCTGATAATTAAAGTTGACGACACTTGCATTAACGAAGGTCGTGTCTCCCACTTTCTGTACACCATAAGCTTCGTGTATATGCCCAGCAATGTGGTATTGGGGCTTGACAGTTTCAATGCGCCGCAGTAAATCCTCACAACCTACCTTTTGTCCTCTCACTGTTTGGTCGAGTATGCCATAAGCAGGACCGTGGGTAATCAAAATGTCGGTATGTTCAGGAATGAGTTGCCAATGTTGGTCGATTTCCTCACCTCGTTTGCGGTTGAATGCCCAATCGAAAAAGACAGGTTGGACAGGCGAGCCGTGAATGTAAATCCCCTCTATTTCGATGCCACTGTCGTTCAAGTAAGTTACTCCTTCGGGAATGATGCTTTGCACCTCTTCGGCTTTGGCATCTTCAAAAAAGAAATCGTGATTGCCAGCAATAAAGATTTTGTGAGTATAGTTCAAACGGTCAAACCATTGTAAGAAGTTGGCAACTTCAGAAGGGAGACCCCGCCCAGATACATCCCCTGCGTGGATGATACAATCAGCATCAGGTAAATCGGTCAATTCTAAATGTTTGCCATGAGTATCGGAAATAGCGACGAATTTCATGGAATAAATATAAGCGTATGTAATGACATTTTATAAAAAGAAGCATGACATCTTGTCAAGATGTGCCAAAAAAACGTTTGATACGAAAGCGAGTGAACATTATAAAATAGCCCCGATAGTAGCGAAAAGCTTGTAGAAACGCACTACGTGCGTCTACAACTTGCAGCGAATAGCGGGCAATGAAGTAGCGACGAAGCACCCAAACCTTTGCTCCTAAAATTTATGGTAAAAGTAAATATTTTATTTATTCGCCAACTGCCCACAAGCCGCATCAATGTCCTTGCCTCGACTTCGACGGAAGGTCGCTCGTACACCCTTAGCCACCAAGCTACGTTGAAAAGCCTCCAATTTGCCTTCTTTTGCCTTGTTCAAGCCTGTACCCTCAACAGGATTGTACTCGATGATGTTGACCTTACAAGGAACGTGTTTGCAGAAAGCCGCCAGTTCAGCCGCATCTCGAAGAGAGTCGTTGAAGCCATCAAAGAGAATGTATTCATAATAAACCCAACGTTTGGTTTTTTCATAAAAGAATTTGAGTGCCTCGGCTAGGGATTCAAGCGAATTTTGTTCATTGATGGGCATAATTTTGTTGCGCTTCTCGTCATTGGCAGCGTGGAGGGAGAGTGCGAGATTGAATTTGACCTCCGCTTCGCCCAATTTCCGAATCATTTTGGCAATGCCCGCAGTAGAAATTGTTATACGACGGGGCGACATATCTAAGCCGTCTGGAGCTGTCAAACGCTCTACCGATGCCATCACATTTTTGTAATTGAGCAAGGGTTCGCCCATTCCCATATACACAATATTGCTCAATGGTTTACCATAATTCTTCTGGGCTTGTTGATTGATGATCCACACTTGGTCAAATATCTCATCGGGTGTCAAGTTGCGCAAACGTTTCATTTGTCCCGTTGCACAAAATTTGCAAGTAAGGCTACAACCGACCTGAGACGAAACACAAGCCGTCATCCGATCGTCGGCAGGAATGAGTACCCCTTCGATTAGATGCCCATCGTGGAGACGAAAACGAGATTTGATGGTTTGGTCCTTGCTATATTGAACTGTGTCAATGGTAATGGCATTGATGCAGAAATGTTCTTTGAGTTCTTCCCGCAATCCTTTGGACAAATTGGTCATATCGTCAAAGGAGTGCGCCCCTTTTTGCCACAGCCATTGGTGGACTTGCTTGGCACGAAAGGCTTTTTCGCCATTGTCTACAAACCAAGTTTTTATTTCGTCCAAGCTGAGTTGGCGAATGTCTATTAGTGTATTTGTCATAGTAATATTGAAAAGGATTATTGGACTTGTACAGAGCTTTCGATTGGGTATTCCAATACAAAGGTAAAGGTACTACCTTTTCCTAACTTAGATTGTAGGTCAATGGTTCCCCCTTGTATCTCTATCAGTTGTTTGACAATACTTAGGCCAATGCCATAGCCTTTTTGCTTGAAACTCTCTCCGTGTACTTGGCTATAGGTTTCAAAAATAATTTTTTGACTTTCTTGGGGAATGCCAATACCAGTATCCATCACTTTAAATTCAAGTGAGCAACGTTCTTCATTTTGTGCCAATGGAAGTACGCCTATATTGACTTGCCCTTTGGGCGTAAATTTGAGGGCATTGTCTAGTAAGTTGCATACTATTTGCCACAATCGCATAGAGTCGCCTATAACTTTCGTAGGAATTTTATTGTCAAGTTGAATGATGATGGGAATGCCTTTTTTAGAAGATTTGTATTCATAGGACTTAGCGGCAGACTGAATGACCTTTTCTACAGAAAAAGGACGAGCCGACAGACGAAATTCTTTGTCCGAAGACTTCGAAAAAACAATCAAATCGTTGAGCATCGCATCTAGGTTTCTAGCAGCATTGCTCAAAGCATCTAGGTAATCCTTACATTTGGCTTCATCTACTTGCAAACGCAACAAATGGGTTGTCCCAACAATTTCGGTCAAAGGCAATTTGATGTCGTGGGCAATTTTGGAGAAGTGGTCTTGACGTATTTTTTGGATTTTGCGGCTTTCCTCTATCTCTTCCAACAAATGCTCATTGATCTCTTGGCCATTAAGATTGAGTTCTAAAGCCGATTCTTTTTGCTGCTGGTATTTACTCACATCCTCTATAATACAAGCAACCTGATTGTTTTTCTTGGTAAAGCTGATATTCAAAACATATTGATTGCCATCGTATTCTAGTTTGATACCATCAAATCTTTTGAGATTGCCTTCTGTTAAATGCTTGTATATGTGGGCATAACGTTTAGTAAAGGGAAGTACATCAAAGAGTGAGTGATCCTGATGACCTGACAAGTCGAAGAGCGTGTGACAGGAATCCAGCAAAAATCCATTTTCCGTAAATTGGATTACTTGCAGTCTCGGAAAGCTATGTAGTGATTTGAGTTCCTGAAATGACATGGCCATCAGCAGGTTTTGTTGTT
>JAHDIA010000071.1 GCA_020631035.1 Chitinophagales bacterium
ATTTGAATTAATGTTTTATAGTTTTCCCATGCATAAAAAAAAAAACTCAATCTAGCCAATGTAATTGAAAGGGTTTTATTGGATTTAAATGTAATCATACGACAAAAAAAAGCTTGCATAAAAATAAGCAGTAATTTGCCCCAGACCATCATTGCTCACGAAAGTTACCTATACCAAGTATTTCAAAATCTCATCAAAAATGCCATCAAATTTCAAGATGATGGCAACATACCCGAAATTCAAATAATGTACAAGAATGCAAGATCCTACCATCAATTTGAAGTAATAGACAATGGCATTGGGATTGCAGAGGAATACTTTGAAAGAATCTTTTTAATCTTTAGTCGACTCAACAAACGGGAAATGTACGAAGGATCAGGTATTGGTCTTGCACTCTGCAAAAAAGTAATAGAATTGCACAATGGAAAAATATGGTTAGAATCAGAGAAAGGCGAAGGGACTACCTTTTTCTTTACAATAGCTAAGAAACCAAGATTGCCATCATAGCATAGTAACTTTATATGTGTTTTTTGTAAGGTCCCAAAAATGAATCTGTACGTCTTGTAGTTAAGTATGTACTAGATTAATATTACTTTTGTGCCACCAAACTACCTATAAAATGCATACAATAGCTCTAAAATACGCCTTCATCATATTCTTGTGTTTTACAAGTTTACTAACAGATACCAACTTTGCCAATGCTCAATCAAATGCTCAATCAAAGAGCATCGAAATCTCTGTCTTGAGTTATAATATATGGGGATTGCCCATCAGTACCCCCAAAATGAAACAAAAAAAACGTTTCAAACAACTCACCCAATCGCTCTCAGAAGGCAAATACGACATCCTCTGCCTACAAGAAACCTTTCGCAAAAGACTCCGCAAAAGACTCTTGCCCCAACTCCAACAACAATACCAAACTTATAGCGATTACAACTGCAACGAACGAATGTGGGGTTTTTTTAAAACAGACTGCCACGGAGGATTGATGAATCTCGCTAAGTTTCCCATTACAAAAGAACATTTCTTTGCCCACAATGCCATAGAGGAAATGAGCAAAATCGAAAAAAAAGGCAAAAAGGGGATTTTAATAAGTGAACTAAAAACCCCCATTGGCAAAGTCTACCTCATCAATACCCATCTTTATGCAGGAAGAAAAGCAGAACACGAAAAAGTGAGAATGCACCAAATCAAAAAAATGGAACACCTCATAGATAGTTTACAATTGCGTGAATATCCCATTTTACTATGTGGGGACCTCAATGCTGTTCACCCCAGTCTCTCCAAGCAAGTGGAGGAAGAATGTCAAGTATACCAATACCTAAGCCAACAAATGCAATTCAAAGGATTGCTCAACAAAGTAGAAGAAAAAGATTATACCTACGACACTGCCAAAAATGAATATGCCGACACTTGGTGGTATCGCTCCGAAGGTCGCCAAAAACTCGATTACATTATGTATCACCTCCCACCCAATTACCAGCTCAATATCAAACACCAAGAAGTTGTTTACAAAAACGATCAAACTTTTTCGGATCATTATGCCGTAGAAGCGATATTGAAAATCAGCCGCCCATAATGTACAGACGGTGCATGCACTGTCTCTACCTACTACTTACCCAATTCCTGTACAGACCTTGCACGCAAGGTCTCTACTACGCCTGCACTGCCTCTGCCAATTCAAACATCACCGATGCATTTTCCTCAATTGCCGTTCCCACCACAATCATATCCGCTCCTGCTGCACAAATTGCTCTGGCCGTTTCAGCATCTCGAATACCGCCTCCAACAATCAAGGGCAAATCCACTGACTGTTTAACCTTACGAATCATTTTTTCACTTACTGAGTGCATTGCCCCACTACCTGTGTCCATATACAACAACTTCATACCCAACAATTCTCCTGCCATTGCCGTACAAGCGGCTACTGAAGGTTTGTTGTGCGGAATAGGAAAAGTATTGGAAATATAGGATGCTGTTGTAGGTTTTCCCCCATCAATCAACATATAGCCTGTTGGAATAATCTCTATATTCATCTTTTTCAACATAGGAGCAGCGGCTACGTGTTGACCAATCAACAAATCGGGATTCCGCCCTGAAATTAGCGACAAAAACAACAAGGCATCCACTTGATTGGTCAATTGCAAAGGACTACCAGGAAACAAAATACAGGGAATCGAACACATCGACTTAATATGTTTGATGATGCGTTCAATTGTATTGTCCACCATCAAACTACCACCTACCAAAAACAAATCCACTTTAGCAGCTAACGATTGCCGAACAAGTAGTTCTGTCTGTGGAATATCTACTTTGTCAGGATCAATCAATACCGAAAAAAGCTTTCGTCCACTTTGGCGAGCTTGTTCAATATGTGTATAAATTGCATTGGTGGCCATATCGAAGCAAAGATAGTTACAAAGGTACACTTAGTACATTCCCAATTGTGATTTATTTTTCCAGAAATGCCATCCTAGTTTGCCTCGCCCCTAAAATCTCGCTCCTCGCTCCTAAAAAAGGCGTCGGATGAGCGGGAGGAAGCCCCCTTGTACGTAGCCCAAAATATGCGCTGGTTAACCAGACCAAGACGCAGCCATGAAAGAGGCACCCTGCCTCATAAAAACAATTTTGAATCCCCAATCTTCCATCTTATATCGAATATTCGTACCTTTGCCCCCAATTTATCAAACCCAACAACAGTGATTGCGTATATCAAAGGGGTATTACAAACCACTACGCCAGCCTATGTCGTTTTAGAAAACAATGGAATAGGCTATCATATCAACATTAGTTTGTATACCTACTCCAAAATCCAAGGTTCCAAGGACTGTCAATTGTACATTCATCATTACATCAAGGACGAAAGTCTGCCTATGATGTATGGTTTTGCCGAAGAATCTGAAAAACTTTTGTTTTTAGACTTGATTTCGGTATCAGGCATAGGACCCAATACCGCTTTGATGATGTTGTCGTCCTACAATCCTGCCGAAATACAAAAAGCAGTAGTAGATGGCAATGTGCAAATGTTGAAATCTATTAAGGGTATAGGCCCCAAATCGGCGCAAAGGGTAATTTTGGAGTTAAAAGACAAGCTGGCAAAGACTGTGTTAAAAGGCACGATTTCAAGCCCTGTACACAATACCTTATTTGATGAGGCGTTATCAGCTTTGGTAACCTTGGGCATATCCAAGATTGCGGCCCAAAAAGCCATCAACAAAGTGTTGAAGGAAAATCCCAACATCACTTCTGTTGAACAATTGGTCAAACATACTTTAAAAAACCTCTAGGGAATTGTGCAACGTACTACTACTACCAAAAAACCACAATCTCATAGGGGAAATTTTTGTTTTAAGGAATGAGCAGTTTTAAATGTAAAAACATTGTGACCTCCTTCCAAAGTAAATCAATAAAAGTGATAGAAGGGAAAAATACTCACAACATTTTGGATAGGTTCAATCCTTCGGGATTTATACTATGCATTGCCGTTTTATTGGCCATGCAATCCAGCAATTTGCTGGCTCGAAGCTATTTTGTATCCTTGGCACCAGGCGAAACGATGGAAGAGTCCGCTATTGCCAATACCAAGTCAGAAATCTTTGTAGGACCTGTCCAAGAAGCAAACGTACTTGAATCACCCGACTCAAACGATTTAATTTATCCTATAGAAGACAATCGATTTGAGCACCTCAATCCAAATCCTAGCACCAATCCCTTCGACTTACAACCCAAGCAATTTGATGTAGAATATGATCCTGCTACTAGAGAATACATTTTAACAGATCCCAACAATCCCAATGCCCCCGCTCAGTCTATGTCATTCGACGATTATTGGAAATGGCAAGATCAACAGTCTATGCAAAATTATTGGCAAGACAATACAGGAAGCGGTGGTTCAGGAGGCATTTCTACCTCGAACATCATTCCAACATTGGAAGTTGGTGGTGAGGGACTCAACAACATTTTTGGTAGCAACGAAATAGACATCCGCCCATCGGGAGGAATTGAGTTGTTGTTGGGTTTTAGAAAACAAAAAATAGACAATCCGACCTTACCTGCAAGATTGAGAAACCAACCTGTTACCCCTGAATTTTTGATGACACCCAACTTGAGTGTACAGGGAAAAATTGGAACGAATCTCAACTTCAACATCAACTATAGTACACAAGCAACTTTTGATTTTGAAAATCAGGTAAGACTGGAATATACAGGAGATGAGGACGACATCATCCAAAAAATTGAAGCGGGTAATGTCAATTTTCAATTGCCTACTTCACTTATTCCTGGTAGTCAAAGTTTGTTTGGACTCAAAACCAAGCTCAAATTTGGTCGTTTGACAGCTACCAGCGTTATCTCTCAGCAAAAATCTAGAGCCGAGCGTATTACCATTGAAAATGGAGCGCAAATCAAGGATTTTGAAATGAGAGCAGATAATTTTGAGGAAAATAGACACTTTTTCTTGGCACAATACTTCAAAAACAATTACAATAAAGCTTTGTCAACAATGCCTTGTATCACTTCTGAAGTACAGGTCACCTATGTAGAGGTGTGGGTATCCAACAATACAGGAGCCACTCAAAATACTAGAAACATTGTTGCTTTAATGGATTTGGGGGAGAATGAACCCCATCGTCAACCCAATATTTTACCTCGTACACAAGATGAGTTTCCTAGAAATGAAGCCAATACCTTGTACAACACAATGGTCAAAGATGGGGACAATCGTAGTTTAGATAGAGTGACAAGTAGCCTTGAGTTTGATTTGAATTTGAGCAATATCGAAGATTTTCGTTTGGGAGAAGCCAGAAGACTTAATCCAAATGAATTTACCTTTGATCCTCAGTTGGGGTATATCTCTTTGAATGCGCCACTACAAACCGATGATATTGTTGGTGTGGCGTTTGAATACCAAACCATTTGGGGGGATACTTATAGAGTAGGAGAGTTCTCTGAACAATTGCCTCCCAATGTCAACGATCAAGGACGTGAGCAAGTTTTGTTTGTCAAAATGTTGAAATCGATTCAACAAAGACCTAGTTTACCTATCTGGGACTTGATGATGAGAAATGTTTACAAGATTCCACAAGCTTACCGCATCAATGAAGATGATTTTCGTTTGAATGTCTTTTATCAGTTGCCAGGTGGAGGTACTAGTATTTTCTTACCTGAAGGACTGTCTGTTAGAGACAATACCCTCATCAGCTTGATTGGTTTGGATCGCTTGAATTTCCAAGATGATCCTCGTCCAGATGGGGTATTCGACTTTTTTACAGCAAAGCCAAGTAGTATTACCATTCAGGCAGATGAAGGGACACGCTACAATACTGCCAATCAAACTTCTGCTTCTGGTAGAGGGGGAGGACGAAACAACTCTGTTGGTAGACAAAATAGAAATGCCAGCAACAAAAAATATTTTACTACCATAGATTCTAGGTCGGGTAGGGTGTACTTCCCTGTTTTAGAGCCTTTTGGTGACAATTTAGAAGAAAAATTTAGTGAGGAAGAACAGAATGTAGCAGAAACCTACATTTATAAAGAGTTGTACGATACAACTTTGACCATTGCCCGTCAGTTTCCCGAGAAGAATCGTTTCCTCATCAAAGGACGTTATAAGTCGGGTGTTTCTTCTGAGTTTTCTCTAGGAGCGTTCAATGTCCCTGAAGGTTCGATCACTGTTTTTGCAGGGGGAAAGCGTTTGGTTGAAGGGGTTGACTATACAGTAAACTACAGCTTGGGTCGGGTGACCATTTTGAATGACTCCTATTTGAATTCAGGTATTCCCATCAATATTGATTATGAAGACCCTGCTTTGTTCAGTATTCAACAAAAGACCTATTTTGGTACTCGTTTTGACTATTGGATCAATGATGACTTTACATTGGGAGCGACTTATGTTCACTTATCACAACGACCTTTTACTCAAAAAGTGAACTATGGTGATGATGCGATCTCTAACAGGATGGTAGGGATAGATGCCAATTATTACAAAGAAGCTCCAGGTATTACAAGATTGGTGGATAAGCTTCCTTTCTTAGATACCAAAGAACAATCGTCTGTTACCTTCAATGCTGAGGCAGCTCGTTTTATACCAGGACACGCCAGAGCCATTAGTTTGGGACAGGGTGGGGTTGTTTTCTTAGATGATTTTGAGGGAACCCAGAGCCAAATCAGTATGGAGTTCCCCATCAATGATTGGCAGTTGGCAAGTACACCTCGAACAGGGGAGTTTCCTGGAGCCGACTTAATCAATGATTATAGCTACAATAATGATAGAGCGCGAATTGCTTGGTATAAAATTGACAATGCAGTATATGGGGAAGCAGAAAATGGTCAAAGTCATTACACCCGTATCATTGACTTTGATGAGGTATTTCCACAAACAGATCGTTTATTCAATACTTTCTTGAGAAGTTTTGATATTGCCTATTTCCCCAATGAAAGAGGGCCTTACAATTTTAATGTTGATGAATTGACTCCAGAAGGAGAACTGACAGATCCAGAAACAAGATGGGGAGGTTTGATGAGAGACATTGATCTCAATGATTTCCAATTCCACAATATTGAATTCATTGAATTTTGGATGCTTGATCCATTTTTGGAAGACAACAACAATGAAGGAACGATGTACCTTAACTTGGGTACTGTTTCAGAAGATATATTAAAAGATGGTAGACGTTCATTTGAGAATGGATTGCCAGCCAGCAATCAACCAGAAAATACGGATACAACCACTTGGGCACGTGTTTCCAACAACAATGTTATCTCTAGGTTCTTTGATAGCAATGATTCTATCCGTTTACAACAAGATTTGGGTTTAGATGGCTTAGACAATAATGGAGAAAGTGTGTTGTATGCAGATTATCTGGCTGCCATTAATGAAAGAGGGGATTTAAATTCAGATGTTGTAGATCAAATTGAGAATGATCCAGCCAATGATGACTTTAAGTATTTCATCAATAGCAACTATCCAGCAGAGGCAACGGTATTGGATCGTTACAAGCGATTCAACAATCCTGAAAGAAACTCTGTAACCATTGAGACAGATTCTGCTCGTTCTAGCACCACTTCAACCAATTTGCCTGACAATGAGGATTTGAATGGTGACAATGCTTTGGAACAAGCAGAGTCGTTCTTCCAATATAAGATAGATTTGTTTCCTGATATGCAGGTGGGAGATAGTTACATTACCAACATCCGTGAAAATGTAGAAAGTTCTATAAATGGCGTACCCGCTCGTTGGTTGAAGTTCCAAATTCCAGTGGCAGATTTTCAAAAAGCCTTTGGGGGTATTGACCAATTTACAGCCATTCAATTTATGCGTTTGTATGTAACAGACTTTCCTAAACCTGTTGTATTGCGTATGGCAGACTTTAATTTGGTCAGAAACCAGTGGAGGAGATATGAGTCCAATATTTATGAAGAAGGGGATTATCGCCCAACAGATAGTTTTGGACAGTCTGATTTTAATGTGACTTCTGTAAGTGTTGAACAAAACTATGAGAGAGAACCAGTTCCTTATCGTTTGCCACCAGGAGTAATTCAAGAAGAAATATTCAACAATACTTCTGCACCTTTGCGTCAGAATGAGCAATCACTTGCAATACAAGTCTGTGACTTGGAAGATGGGGTGGCAAATGCCGTCTTTAAAACAGAACGATACGATATGCGGCAATTCAAAAAATTGCAAATGTGGCTACATGCAGAAGAAGGATTGGAAAGTACCAATACTTTAAAAGATAAAGATGTCGCAGCCATTATTCGTTTGGGGAGTGATTTTACAGAAAACTACTATGAATACGAAGTCCCTCTATATGTAACCTCTCCTAATTCCTCACTTGTAGGAGATTCCGAGGCAACCAAAAGGGTCATTTGGCCTGAGCAGAATCGAATAGAATTAGATCTTGCCGATTTGGTTGAGCTCAAAAAGATTAGGAACTTTGGTATAGGTTTGGAAGATGTAGACTTTACCAAACCCATTTCCAAAATAATCGAAAAAACCATAACTGCTAGCACTGGAGAAGAAATTGCAGTGACTCGAAAAATAACCCTTAAAGGTAGCCCCGATTTGGGTAAAATCTCTGCCATTATGTTAGGGGTACGTAACCCCAAAAGAACCATTGTAAATGAAGGAACAGATGATGGACTAGACAAATGTGCAGAGGTTTGGTTCAATGAGCTGGCTTTGTCAGAATTCAATGAAGAAGGAGGATATGCGGCTCTTGCTCGAATGGATGTGAAATTGGCGGACTTTGGTAATGTTACGGTTTCTGGTAATATGCATACAACAGGTTTTGGACAATTGGAACAGAGAATTGCCGACCGTTATCAGGATAATTTGATACAATACGATGCAACAGCCAATTTGAATCTTGACAAATTTTTACCTAAGAAATCAGGTGTTAAAATTCCAATGTATGCAGGATACTCAGAATCTGTAAGTACGCCTAAGTTCCACCCTTACGATACCGATATTATCTTAAATGAGGCATTGGATTCATTGGAATTAAGAGATGGAAAAGAAGCGAGAGATTCACTCAAAAAACTATCTCAAGAGTATACCAATATCAAAAGTATCAACTTGACCAATGTACGTAAGGTACGTACCGATCAAAAGAAAAAGCAACGTTTTTACGATATAGAGAACTTTAATGTAACGGCTTCTTATACCGAAACCAATTATCGTGATCCCTTTATCGAAAGTGAAAAAGAACAGCGATATAGAGGAGAAATTGGCTATGCCTATAGTACAAGACCCAAATACATTGAACCCTTTAAAAAATTGATTAAATCCAAAAACAAATGGCTCAAACCCATCAAAGACTTTAACTTCAATTTGGTGCCATCGAGTTTGACATTTAGGACAGACCTCAACCGTTTGTATTCTGAAACCAAATATCGAAACTTGGCAAAAATCAAACCAGGTACACCTGATTTTGAAGTACCAACTCTTTACAACAAAGACTTTGTTTGGGGACGTTATTATGGATTCAAATACGATTTGACTCGATCGCTTAGTGTTGATTTTAGTGCGACCAACTTAGCGAGAGTTGACGAGCGTACAGGGGCACAAACCGATGAGGCACGTCAAGAAATGTGGGACAATTTTAAAGATTTGGGTAGAACAGTCAATTACTCTCAAACGGCCAATGCCAATTTTAATGTCCCCATCGACAAAATACCAATTTTGGACTGGACCAAGTTGAGAACCAAGTATGGTACCAATTACGAATGGATTTCGGGGCCATTGGTCGCCAATGAGGGAATGGACAAAGGAAACATCATTATGAATCAAGCCAACTTCCAAATAGATGGAGAGTTGAACTTTAGCAAATTGTATGGCAAATCCAAATTCCTCAAAGAGATAGACCGTCCTAAACGACCATCTAGAGGAGGAAAAGACAAAGGAAAGGACAAAGGAAAAGGCAAAGATGATGCAGCTGGAGACGACGATAAAAAGAAAAAGACTCGTTCAGGAGTTAGCCCTGGTGCAAGAGCCATACTCAAACCCTTGCTGATGATTAAGCGTGTCTCTGTTAATTACAACAATCGTCGTGGGTCTGAAGTCCCAGGATTTGCCCCTCAGTCGGGTATATTGGGACAAGATTGGAGCGGAGGAGCAGGTGCTAGTGGCAAAACGGCACCAGGTATTGATTATCTATTTGGTCGCCAACCCGATGTGGCATGGTTAGACGAAGCAGCCAACAACGGGTGGATTACTGCCAATACTTTGCTAAACCGTCAGTTTAGAACGACTAGAGACAATCAAATTCAAGGTAAGGCAACCTTGGAGCCATTTGATGGATTCAAAATAGACCTGAACTTGACCCGAAACTATAGAGAAACCTATACAGAACTCTTTAAAGTCAATCGTGATGGCAATTTTGAACATATGACGCCCAACAATTTTGGTAGCTTTAGTGTGTCTTATATCCCAATTAAAACAGCTTGGGCAAAACAAGATACCAGCTTTATTACCGAGACGTTTAACACATTTGAGCAAAATAGAGCCATCATTTCTGATAGATTGGGAGAAGACAATTTGCCTGCTACAGGACCTTATTTTAACCCCATAGATTCTACCTTCTCGGAGAACTTTACAAGGGGGTATGGACCCTATGCACAAGATGTATTGATCCCAGCATTTATTGCTGCTTACAAAGGTCAAGATGTCAATACCATTCGTTTGAACAATACGGCACTCAAACAAGTGCCTTTGCCCAACTGGTCCATTAGTTGGAATGGATTGAGCAAGATTGGATTTTTCCAAAATATTTTCTCTAGTGTGAATTTGACGCACAGATATGCCTCAACCTTTACAGTCAATAGTTTTAGGAGCGATCCATTCTTTATGGGAAGAGTCTACGAAAACGATTTGTTCTACGAATCTCCCTATTTGGTTGATTCTCTCTCTGGTAACTTCTATGTACCCATTAGAATTCCAGACATTCAAATCTCTGAAAACTTCCAGCCCTTGTTGGGAGTCGATTTGACCTTTAACAATAGTTTGACTACTAGAGTTGAATATGCAAAGAGAAGAACCGTTGGATTGAGTTTGATTGATTATCAAATGAACGAAACTCTAGGGGAAGATTTCTTGATTGGAGCAGGCTACCAAGTAACAGGTTTGAAGCTGCCCTTTAAAAACAAGGATGGTGAAAATGTGGTCTTGAAAAACGACCTGACTTTCCAATTTGACTTTTCTATTTCAGATAACATTACCTCGGTTTATGGATTGGATCAAGATATCCGACAACCGACCAATGGTAATAGAACCTATCGTTTGGCACCTACCATAGATTATATGGTCAATGACCAAATTAGGGTTACGCTTTATTACGAATGGACTAGGTCTGTACCCTATACCTCCCAATCCTATGCTCGAAGCAATACGCGTGGAGGGCTTAAGGTCAATTTCTCTTTGGCACAATAAAACAAAATTAACTAAACTCCCGTTCTGAATTACCCATAATAGAACCTCCTCAAAACACAGCTTTTGGGGAGGTTTTTTTATACTATAAACTTAAACTAAACTCTCTTTATGCCCACCAAACACAGCCGCCGATATTTGTACCTAATGAAAGAACCTTGTGATGTTTTTGTCAAATCTCTTTTGTGGATTGTCGTTTTTCAATTGGGCTTTTTGGTGTATTATATTACCGACCAAATATGGGCAGTTGGGGTGGGAACATTCGCAGGTATTCCATTGTGGTTGTTGGCGGAAAGGTCTGTTGGTTATTTCAAAATTGGTGTAACCAAAGACTTAAAAGCACGTTTGACAGCAGTCAACAACGGCAATGCTCGAAAAATTTATTATGTCCATGTAAAAGAACTAAATGAAGCGGGAGTCGTAGAAAAAAAGATTCACCATAAGTACACCAAAAAACGCCGAGATGGAGAGTGGTTCAAGTTGTGGTTTTGGCAGGTATGGTGGCTAAAGATTCGTTATTTTTGAAATATATGCTATTGAAATAAATATTTTTTGCTTAGAATGGAACGTTGGAGGCTTCGTTTGCAAAGCGTCTCCTGGCTATCCGCTTTTAGTTGTCGCTTAGTGAGGCAGTCAAAGCAAGTGTTGTCGTTAAGGCTAAGTAAGTTTTGAAGGGGCTGAGTTTGTCGAAGCCCCGCTCCAAGCTAACCGCTACTATCCAGCATAATGTCGCTTCTTTTGGTCCTTCGTCGATTCTCTTGAAATTGTAGATATGTCTAAGGTGTTGATAATCAATAGGGAATAAATGTGTAGACAATAAAGTGACATTGCGGATACAATATATTTAGATATAAACAGTATAGATGTAAAAGCATAAAGTGTGTTTGTTAAATAAAGGGAACTATGGAAAAAAGCAAATTAATAGAGGTATTAAAAACCTTATCTAAAACAGAATTCAAAGAGTTCAGTAAATATGTAGAGGGAACTGCAACCAGAAAAGTAAGTGGAGTACTCATGTTGTTCAACTACTTAAAAAAACACCATCCTGAGTATCCTGAAGCAAAAATAGACAAAGAAGTCGTCTACAAAAAACTATTCAAAGAACCTGGCAATGTCAATAAAAAAATGTTGGATTTGATGTCCAGACTCTATCAAGTCTTAGAGGATTTTTTACTTAAAAAAGAACTATATGAAAGTCCTAATGATCGAAATTTCTTAGTCTTACAAGTATTGAAAAAACGAAAGCTAGACAAACTCTTTTTCCAAAAAGTCAGTCAAGTAAAAAAAGAGTGGGAAAAGGAAACACCCGCAGGTATAGAGCAACTCTATAACGAATACAAATTGGCAAAAACTTGTTTTATACATCCCAATTACTCCCTCTTTCCAGGGCAGGAGATAGACCAACATGTATTGGTAGATAAGTTAGACAAACATTATTTTGCAGCAAAATTGCATAGTAATTTGTGTATAGAAGCTACACAGTTTTCACTTAATAAAGCAGAATCTATTAATTATAAAAACCTTGTGGATGAAATCCTGAGTCATTGGGAGTTAAATCAAGATAAACTATTGCCGCAAATAACTTTGTTGGGTGAATTATTAAGTGCTTACAGAACAAAAAACTTTGATAGTTATCACCAATGCAAGAAATCTTTTTTTGAATCCATTGATTTGTATGATGTATATGAATCTCATGACTTATTTGCAACTTTACAACATTCAGCTTATGAAAATTATAGATTGGGGAAAAAAGAATTTTTAAGAGAAATATTTGAATTAAATAAGCTAGGAGCAGAGTATAAATTATTTATAGAGAATGGATACATCCCAGAATATATGTTTAAAAATGTTGTCATCATTGCTTGTACTGTAAATGAATTGGATTGGACAAAAAACTTTATTGAGGAGTATAAAAGTTATTTAGACGAAAACAGTCGTGAAGACATTGTACAATTGTGTAAGGCAATATTAGAGTTCCATAAAGGCAATTTTGAAGAAAGCCTTCAAGCTATTGCAATGGTCAAATTAACAAATGCTGCATATGGGGCACAATTGAGAGAGCTACAATTAAAGTGTTATTATGAATTGGAGGAGTATGAAGAATTGTTTTTTAATATGGTTCGATCTTTTGGAGCTTACATCAGTCGAAATGATAAATTGTCTCCTATTTATAAAGAAGGATGCCAAAATTTTATCAAATATGCTAATAAATTAAAGTTGGCACAAATCAATCCAAATGGAAGTCAATTAAGTTTGGAAAAAGAAATAGAAGAACATTCCAATTTGAATAGTAAAACTTGGTTGCTGGAAAAAACAAGAAAATTATAGGCAAACATCAGTATTTATAGATTCTATAAATACTGATGTTTGTTTTGTGATTAGGGGCTAAAAATTAAATGTAATCCATTACCACCATCGATATCTGTTAGGAGGGTCTCATCAGTCGGGATAATATATGAAGATGTATTAACAGTTACAAAATGAAAACTTGCAGATTCACTTGAATAATAAGGATTGCCTCCAACTATTAATTTGGATACATACTGCATATCTACTTGAAGTTCGTAAGGAATTCCATATTCATCATTAGCGTCTACTAGCTCAATATTGGTTTGAAAAGATAAACCAGACCCAGTAGCTATTGTTTCACCTGCTTTTTTAAGTGTCCAATCTATGTTAGAAGGTCCTGTTGATTCTCTATAATTGTAATTGCAATTACCTAAAAAATCAAGGTTTATAGATATATATTTATAGATTGCTGTAGCTGGTTCGGTACTCAATTGAGAATGAAAACTAAGATAAAAAGGAGCATCAGGTAGACCTTGTTCTGCTAACCAAGTTTGAGTTGGGTCAACACATTCGACATCTTCTAGTTCATAGCCAGTTCCTATACTTATTCCATTACCAGCATTGCTATTATTAGAGGT
>JAHDIA010000072.1 GCA_020631035.1 Chitinophagales bacterium
CAATTTTTTAATTTGTTTCGGGTAATTGGCTGCCAACTCAATGGCCGTTAATCCACCTGCCGAAATACCAATGACAATGACTTCTTCTATTTGCAAATGCTCAAGCAAAGATTGAATGAGTTGGGCGGTCGCTTTTGGGGTAGTAAATTGAGCAATGGGAGTATTCCCATATCCAGAACGAGAAGGAGTGATAAGTTGAAACTTTTGTGTGTCAAATCCTTTGTGCCATAATTTTTCATTGCAGTTGCTGTGTCCACCATGTAAAAACAAAATAGGCATTCCCTGCCCAATTTGACTGTATTCAATTGTGCCAAGTTTTGTCTCAACTATTTGGGCATTGCTCATTTAAATTTACATTTATAAAGTATTGGGGGAAACCATTAAGTAAAATTAAGTCATCCCCTTAATGCTTCTTAATTTCTTAATGTTAGCAAAACAACCATTAAGACATTAAGTAAAGTTAAGCCCTCTCCCTTAATGCCCCTTAATTTCTTAATGTTTCAAAAAATAAAACCATTAAGTAAAATTTAATTATCCCCCTTAATGTTTCAAAAAAGAAGCATAGCGCATGGGGAAGGATGAAGGTGTAGGACAGACAAAGCACGAAAAGTTAACCAGAGTGAACACTCTTGTAGCCAAATCTGGTGGACATCATAAAAACAAAACACCTAATCAATCCCAAGCCTGATTTTAAACTTAAAACCTAATTTTTAATCTTGAATCAAATCAAACTCTATCCTCTCCAACTCCCGACCATTCACACTCACACCCAACTGATGCGTCCCAGGATAATGCTTGCGAGTACTCAATTGCTTAAAATGCTGTTGCTTGCGAATCGTCTCCGTACTACCAGCTTGGAACACACGCTCACTGATTTGGAAAACCTTTTTCGACAAACTTCCATTCGCCTTTACAAAATAAATCGCATACTCCAAACGCAACTTTAAATCCTTTTTTCCTTTAATAGAAATCGTAAAACTAAACTCCGCCTTGTCTCCAATTTTGATGGTGTTGGGAACAATAGCCAAGTCAGCAATAGTTACATTTTTAGGATCACCAAAACCAAACAACAACATTGCATCCGTATTGCCCTGCTTCAACAAAGTACGACTGGCGTGTTTGACCACCCAATCCATTTCAGGAGTTTTGCCAATCCATTTTTTGCCAATTTTTAAAACCAATTCAGGATTGTCCTTAGAAATATCGTTGAGGTTGTTGGCGACACTACGACGGACTGTTTCCGACGAATCATTCTTGAGTTTTTCCAAGATGGGCAGAACAGGAGTAGGGTCTTTTTTAAAATCACCCAATGCCATTCCCCAAGGCAAACGAGGACGGGAACCCTCCGATGCCAAACGCCTCACCCACTCATTTTTATGATCTGCCCAAGCCAACATTTGCGCCATCATTTTATCGGGATATTTTTTGATAAAGGGACGCACCGCAAACTCTGCACTCGTAAATTGAGTAATTGCTTCAATGGCTTTGATAGAGGTGTCGTAATCGTCCAAACCATACTGTTCTACAAAATCAGGTAGAAACATACAGGGGAAACTCAAGTCTTCCCGATCGTCTGTATTGGCTTTTTGAAGTTCCTTGGTCAACTTTTTTAAAATGCTTGTTGCCCTTTTGTAATTGCTAGGTAAAAACTCTTGAAGCAGTACCGTAATGTGCCGCATACGTTCCTTGAGTTCCCTGGCTTCCCAGTCTTTGTCGAATACTTTTTTGGTAAAAGCCTTGGCATCAAATTCAGGAAAGACCTTCAACATCAAATTGTTGAAGGTCTTTAAAAATTGTTTGTTGTAAATATCTTTTAAAAAAAAATCAGTCATCGTATTGTAGGGGATAAATTGATTAAGGGTGTTTGCGATTTAAATTTGTACTTATTACTCAATGATTAATTTCTGAACATAATTTTTATCATCCATTTCCAGATGTAAAAAGTAGATACCTGAAACATAATTACTGACATCCAATTGAGTATTGCCACCAACTTTACTATTTTGTTGTGCAATAGTTTTGCCATTGATGTCACAAATACGCCAAGCAAATGATGCATTGTTCAAAGGAGCAATGTTCAACAATTGGGTACTCGGATTGGGATAAATTGAAAAGGCACGCTCAGCCCCTATCACATCTGATAAACCAAGCGAACAAAGCATCTCGCCCGAAGCAATGTCGTCAAAAGCAGAAGTACTGGGATTGTACTGAGAAGGCAAATTATAATCCGTTTCAGCAATGTCGATACAGTCATTGATGGGATCATAAGCCAATACCGTAACATCTTGGCAAATAAGGACTGAAGGGGAGGTCGTAAAATCGACAGTCAAATAGACACCATAGGTACCAGGAGCTACCAATGTTCCATTATCGTTTGTGCCACACCAATTAAAGTTGGGATTGCCCAAAAAAGTTGCTGTGTATATTTGGGCATCGTTTTGATCAAAAACAGAAACCGTTGCTTGTTCAAAATCATTGGAAATATTGAGAAACAAACTATGGCAATCATTGATGCCATCGTTGTTTGGAGTAAAGGCATTGGGAAATCCAACTGTAATGTCATCACTTTGGTAAACAGCTACATTGTTGTCACAACTCACTTGTGCATTTATAGAAAGACAAGCAAACAATAAGAACAATAACGAAATAGTGCAGTTCTTTTTCATAAAAAAAGTTTATCGGTGAACAAAATATTAAAACAGTGTTGGTTGATTTGGATTATTGGGTGGCGTCTTTCCCAAATGTTGATAAGCCCTTTCTGCCGCTTCACGACCACGAGGCGTTCGCTTTATGTAACCTTCCTTGATTAAGAAAGGTTCGTACACCTCCTCTATTGTTCCTGGTTCTTCTCCTACAGCAGTTGCAACCGTTGTCAAGCCCACAGGACCACCCTTAAATTTATCAATGATGGTGGTCAAAATGCGGTTGTCCATTTCGTCCAAACCATTTTCGTCAACGTGAAGCGCATTGAGCGAAAACTTGGCAATCTCCATATCAATGGTTCCATTGCCTTTGATTTGGGCAAAATCTCTTACCCTACGCAACAAAGCATTGGCAATACGAGGCGTACCACGACTACGACGAGCAATTTCGTGGGCAGCATTGTCGTGAATGGGCGTTGCCAAAATATCCGAAGAACGTTTCACAATACTCGTCAAAATTTCGGCATCGTAATACTGCAAACGGCAGGTAATCCCAAAACGTGAACGCATAGGCGATGACAATAGCCCTGAACGGGTTGTTGCTCCAACAAGCGTAAAGGGATTGAGGTCAATTTGAATGGAACGGGCATTCGGACCCGTATCAATCATAATGTCAATGGTAAAATCTTCCATTGCCGCATACAAGTATTCCTCAACAATTTTGCCCAATCGGTGTATCTCGTCAATGAATAATACATCTCGCTCTTCCAAATTGGTCAGCAAACCCGCCAGATCGCTCGGTTTTTCCAATACGGGACCAGACGTCAATTTGAGATTGACCCCCAATTCGTTGGCAACAATGTGAGAGAGGGTCGTTTTTCCCAAACCTGGTGGACCGTGGAGGAGTACGTGGTCCAATGCTTCGCCTCTCAACTTGGCAGCTTCAATAAAAATTTTGAGGTTTTCTACTATTTGTTTTTGTCCTGTAAAGTCGCTAAACTGCTTGGGCCGCAGTACGCGTTCTACTTCTACTTCTTGGTTCTCTGGGTCTAAATAATCGTCTCGCATCTTAATAAAGTTTTACTTTGCACAATATAAAATAAAACGTTTACTCCCCAAAATAAATTCCCGTAGTAGATTTAAGTTTTCCAACTTAAATCCCAAGTCCTGCAAGTTTGTAACTTAAATCCAAAGCCCACTAATTAAGAAAGGTGACACCTTTTTCTTAATAGTTAAAGGTAGGCATCCTTAAAAAAGGATCTTTTCTTTGTTGTAAAGGTGTCACCTTTGATTGATTTTGTTTGTACGAAACGCAAAGGCTTTCCCGATTTTATCGGGATGTGTCCCTGCTTTCGCTCATACATGGTATGTAGCTCTATCAGGCGTAGACATCGTTTCTTTTCGTCCTTCGTCGTTTCATTCTTTCCGTCCACTTCACGCCAATAAAAAACCCGCAGCCGATATAAGGCTGCGGGCGACATAAAACATTTTGTTTTACATACAGAAAAATATATATAAATAGGTTAGATTGGTCTTGTAAAGGTGACACCTTTACAAAAAATGTCACCTTTAAAGTCAATCTATTTACTTAGTAATGCTGCGTGAGATAACGATGCGTTGTATTTCAGATGTACCTTCGTAAATCTGTGTAATTTTTGCATCTCTCATCAAACGCTCTACATGATATTCTCTTACATAACCATATCCGCCGTGTACTTGCACAGCTTCAACAGTGGTTTTCATAGCTGTTTCCGAAGCAAACAATTTCGCCATTGAACCCGAAAGGTCGTAATTGCCACCTGTATCTTTGTCACGGGCGGCTTTGAGGCACAACAAACGAGCTGCTTCAATCTCAGTTGCCATATCTGCCAATTTGAACTGTATGGCTTGGTGTTGACTGATTGGTTTGCCAAATGCCTGACGCTCTTTAGAATAAGCGACCGCCAATTCATATGCACCAGAAGCAATGCCCAATGCTTGAGCAGCAATACCAATGCGACCACCCGAAAGGGTTTTCATGGCAAATTTAAAACCGAATCCATCCTCACCAATTCTATTCTCTTTGGGTACTTTGACATCTTGGAACATCACCGAACAAGTGTCCGAAGAACGAATGCCCAATTTATCCTCTTTTTCACCAGTGCTTACTCCTTCCCAATCTGCCTCAACTATAAAAGCATTGATGCCTTTGTGTCTGGCTTCAAGATCACTTTGAGCAATGACCAAATAAACAGAAGCATACTTGCCATTGGTAATCCAGTTTTTAGTCCCATTAATAAGGTAATGGTCACCTTTGTCTTCAGCAGTGGTACGTTGTTGAGTTGCATCAGAACCAGCTTCGGGTTCAGACAAACAAAAAGCTCCAATGATTTCACCTGTTGCCAAGCGACTAAGGTATTTTTGTTTTTGCTCTTCTGTCCCATAAGTTTCTATTCCCCAACAAACCAAGGAGTTGTTGACAGACATAGCTACAGAACAAGAGTTGTCAATTTTTGAAATTTCTTCCATTGCCAAAACATAGGAAACTGTATCCATACCCCCTCCATTGTATTTGGGATCAACCATCATCCCCATAAAACCCAATTCACCCATTTTCTTCAATTGTTCAGTAGGATGAATGGCGTTTTTATCTCTATCAATAACCCCTGGTAAAAGCTCATTTTTGGCAAAATCCCTTGCCGCTTTTTGAATCATCAAATGTTCCTCTGAAAAGTCAAAATTTAGACCTGCTGCTATATTGAGTGTCTCTGTAGCCATTTATTTTTAATTTTAAGTAACGTTTAAATAATTAATTCGACATTTCAGCAAAGAGATTTTTTGATATACAAGGAAAAAAGCGCAGTCCTAGCAACGCTAAGGCGAGCATTTTTGACGCAGTATAGCGGAAAATGTCGCAGCTCAAATGCTGAAGTTATTGTTTTAATGTTACTAATCTTCAAATTTACGAATAATTGTGTGATTTAGTCCGTTCCTTTCATCACTTTTTCTATTAGCTGGGTAGTAGAGTAACCTTCAACCAAAGGAATGACGACTACTTCGCCTCCCTTACTTTCAACAAATTCAGCCCCTACAATGTTTACTTTTTTATAATCTCCTCCCTTGACCAATACATTGGGAACAATGTTTTCGATTAGTTTTTTTGGGGTGTCTTCTTCAAACAAAACAACATAGTCTACAAAGTGTAAGGCTGCCAACATCAATGAACGAGTGTCTTCTGAGTGAATGGGGCGTTGTGGGCCTTTAAGTCTTTTGACAGAAGCATCTGAATTAAGTCCCACAATCAAAACATCGCCCAAGTCGGCGCAATCTTGCAAAAGTTGAAGATGTCCTTGGTGTAAGAGATCAAAACAACCATTGGTAAAGACAATTTTGTCTTGCTTGAAATGGTGCAATGCCAGCTTATTTTTCAAGGATGACAGCTTCAGTATTTTGTTCTGTGTGATCTGCTGTGTTTTCATTGGATTTGTTTACAAGAGGGAGCATCAAAAGAGAAATCAAGCCTGTAATCAACAACAATAAATTTTGGACAGTCCAAGTTACCCAGCCAAAAGCAACACCAACACCAATGTTTACGCCATACAATGCCATAAAGTTGCTCACAATATAGGGATAAGCTCCTAGACCACCAGGAGCCACAATGACCCCAAATGTCCCGAAACACAAAACTCCCAATCCGACAATTGGTGTAAGGTGGCTGGTACCAGGAATGGCAAAGAATACCAAATAAACCATCAAAAAGTACAATGCCCAAATGAATACAGTATGGAAGATAAAACCACCAGGATTTTTGAGTTTGCCAATAGATAAAACGCCTTCCATCAAACTTTTCAAAACACCTTGTATTTTGTTGAGGAAAGTTCTAAAAAAGCGTGCCATCAAAACCAAAATAGCAATTCCTACAACTGCTAATATCACAACAAATAGGATGTTTTGGGTAAGCAAGTCTTGAATTTTACCAGCAACAGGCAACAAAATGTCATTGATGGCAAAGTTGCCAATGGTGTCAAATTCAATGATGAGTAATACGACTAATAAGATGAGCAAACAGAGCAAGTCTATGGCTCGTTCGGTGATGATGGTACCAAAAGCCTTGTCAAAAGGGACCTTTTCGTAGCGGTTGAGGAATCCTGCACGGGCAGCCTCTCCCAAACGAGGAAATGCCATATTGAACAAATAGCCAATCATTAGGGAGTAGAGCGTATTGTCCAAACGAACCTTTTTGCCAAAGGTATCCAACAACATTTTCCAGCGAATTGCCCGACTTACATGACCCACAAGAGCCAGAAAAGCAGACAAAATCAACCAGCCATACTTGATTTCTTTAAAAGACATCAGCATTTTATCCCAGCTTTCATCGTCTATACTGCTAAAAGACAGCCATATCAACAAAATGCCGAATGCCAGAAAAATAAAGAATTTTAGGACTGTACCAACGTTCGCTTTCATAAGCTTGTGCAAAATGAAGGGCAAAGATAGGATTTACTTTAAAGTATATTTGGGTTTATGGGATCAAAATATTGTCAATTAAACGCACCTTCCCCAAATGAACCGCTGTACAAACGACCAATTGTTCGGCTTCATCCCATTTGGTAACTGACTTTAAAGTAGTTGGATGAACAATGTCGAAATAATCTATTTTCATACTACCCGAAGCCTCAATTTGAGCAATGGCATCTTTTTTGGCTTGTTCCACTTCACCAGAACCATAAGCTGCTCGGACATTTTCTAGGCTAGCATGAATGGTGGGAGCTTCTTTGCGTTCATCGGGTTCAAGGCGGACATTGCGAGAACTCATTGCCAGTCCATCTTCTTCTCGGATGGTAGGAGAGACCACTATCTTCGTTTTGGACTCAGTCAGTTCCAATAAACGGCGAATGATGGCAGTTTGTTGGTAGTCTTTTTGTCCCATTACAATCCAATTGGGCTGGACGATTTCAAGGAGTCGATTAACCACTTGACCAACGCCTGCAAAGTGTCCATCACGGTGGGCGCCTTCCAATACATCGTCCAATACACCAAAGTCAAAATCATTGCGGACTTCGACATCAGATGGATAGATTTCGTCAGGAGTAGGGAGCAATAAGACATCGCACTCACTTCCAATCAACATTTGAATGTCTTTTTCGACCGTTCTAGGGTATTTGTCGAGGTCTTCTTTTTGGTCAAACTGGGTAGGATTGACAAAAATACTCGATACAGATACATCTGCTATTTCATTGGCTTTGTTGATGAGTGACAAATGACCATTGTGCAAAGCCCCCATTGTAGGAGCAAAAGCAACGGTTTTGCCTGCTTCTCGCAATCCATCGAGGTGTTTTTGAAGATCGCTTACTTTCTTAAATATATACATACTGCAAATTTAAGATTTCTTTTTTTTTGTGCAACGTCATTGATTTATGGCTGCGTATTGGTCAGGTTAGCCAACGCATGTTTAAGGCTGCGTTTTAAGCTTCATCCACCCGCTACATCCTACGTAAATACAAATTATAAGTTGGATTATGTATTGTGGATATTTTGGGTAGAGAAAATTCACGAATTTTCTCTAAGAAACAGATGAAAATGTAGTGGGAGTATTTCGCCCATTGTAAAGACGCAAGGTTTTGCGGCTGACCACAAAACGGGTGGCAGGAGGGCGTGAAGCGGATAGTAAAAAGAACCGACGAAGGATATAGAGAGTCGATGCCTACGCCCGATAGAAGCGGTTGCCATGCAAAAGCGGATAGCGGGGACTCACTTTCAAACGAAGCCCAAAACATTCCGTACAAATAAAAAAACCTGACAACAGTCAAATTGTTATCAGGTTTTGCTTATAAAGTATTTCGTTTTTCTTAATTTTTCCTAGAACATTGCACCAATTCTCAAACCAGCGTATCCCATACTAACTTTGTTGTCTTTGTTATCGTAATTGAAGTCGAAAGCATCATTGCCATCGAAGGCTTTGTTGCGAAGGTAAGAGGTCAAACCTGGGCTGATGTAAATAGAAGCAAATAGTCCTGCATCTCCATCATCAGTCATAAGCCATTCAGCCCCTGCACTCAAGACCAAACCTACTCTAAAGCGTTGGATGAGGTCACCTGCTTTTTCATTGTCTGGCAAACCATCTTGAGGAGTGTAAGATGGGTCAACAAAATCGTATCTTGTTCTCAACAAGGGTAAACCTAAGTTGACACCCAATTGTCCAAAGAAGGTGAAATCATTGATGTGGTCACCATTGGTAGATAGTTTGATGGTAACAGGAATTTCTACATAACCTGTACGATAGGTACCTGTTCTTGTAACAGCAGTGGTAGTTGAATCAGAACCAATCGTGGTCATACTGACTTCCCCTTTGACATATTGGAAGTTTAGACCACTACCAATGATGTAGTTGGGGTTGCCAGGGAGGTGATAGTCACTAATTAAGCCAAAACCAAAACCGAGTCCACCAGATGGATCTATGTCATTGTTTTGAGAACCTAACCAGACACTTGTTGGTTGTACATATAGACCAAGGCGCATGTTTTCGCCTAGTAGAGATTGAGCGTTGAGTGTATTTCCAGAAAATGCAAAAAATATGAATGCGATTAAGCACAAAATTTTCTTCATAATTTTCGTTTTTAGTGTTGATAATGTGTTTTAATACTTGAATATAAAGCCGAATATGTTGATAAACAAATCTATAAAAGTTCTTTTATTTACACTTTTAACTTTGTGTGTATTTTCATGCAAAAGTAATCAATCTAAGCCATTGCCCGATGTATCTGACATAAATGTTGATGTTAAAATTCAACATTTTGAACGAGACTTATTTGCATTGACTCCTGATAACTTTGAGGCACAGCATAGCAAACTGTTGAGTGAGTACCCAAATTTCTACCCTTTTTTCTGTAATACTTTGATGGAGTGGGGTAAGATAGACTCTTTGGAAAAAGAGGTCTTACAATTTGTACAACATCCTGATATTGCAGGGGTTTATGATACTGTCGCTCAAAAGTATTCGGCTATGGAGACAATTGAAGATGACTTGGTAACGGCTTTTAAATATGCCAAGCATTATTTGCCGAATACCCCAATACCTCAAAAAGTAGTCACTTATTTGTCGGCATTTCGGCAAATGGTGTTGACCTTGGACAATGATTTGTTGGGGGTCGGTTTGGATATGCATTTGGGAGAAGATTATCCCTTTTATCCAAGTACTGGCTATCCAAAATATCAAATTCAGACTTTTACACCAGAACATTTACCAGCCCATGCTATGCATGTTTGGGCAAAACAGATTCACCCCGAACCACCAGCGGTAAGAAGTATGTTGGAGGAAATGGTCTATAAAGGAAAATTACTGTACTTTTTGGATTTGGTTTTGCCATATACTCCTGATTATATAAAGATGGGATATACTGAATCACAAGAGGAGTGGTGTCGGAACAATGCCAGTCAGATTTGGGCATTTTTTATAGAGCGAAAGTTGTTGTATCAAAAAGAAAGTAGCAAATACGTCTACTTTACAGAACCAGGACCGAGCAGTATGGGAATGCCTCAAGAAGCTCCAGGAAATGTAGCCTCTTGGATGGGATGGCAGATAGTCAGGAAATTTATGAAGGAAAATCCCAAGGTGACAGTGGAGGAATTGTTTGCCATTCATGATGGGCAGGAAATATTGAAACGGGCAAAGTACAAACCGTAGATGGGGCAGAATGTAAAATGTTAAAAAACAAAGAATTATACTATTTGAATAAATGCAGCCGTTGTTGGAAGGTGTGCTGTAGGAATGAAGAAGACCGATAGAAGAAAAAGAAAGCAATCTTAATCTTTTGGAATTACATACACCTAAAAACATCAGCATGAAAAAATTACCACTCATTGTTTTATTGAGCAGTGGCGTGTTTTTGATGGGCTATTATTTGATAGGTCATAAACAAACCACCAATGAAAAGCAAATCCAACAAACATCAAGTGTTCAAGCCATCAATTTGCCTCCGTCCAATGCAGATTTTGAAGAATACATAGAGCTTTGCAAAGAAGTACACGAATACCGCAAAGAGCGTTTGCCAGACTTTCAGACTTGGTTGGAAATGGCTGAAGATCCGAATACCGTCATTTTGGATGCCCGTTCCAAAGAAGCCTATGACAAATTACACATCAAAGGAGCCATTAATTTTGATTTTTCTGATTTCTCAGCACCCAAATTGGCAAAGGTCATTCCCAGCAAAGATACCAGAGTCTTGGTTTATTGCAACAATAATTTTTTTGAAGCTTTAGGGAAGGAAGTTTGGGTAGACAACGCCAAAATACACCGACCTGTTTTTGAGGGAATAGCAAGTAATGAACAAGTTGGACCGAAAGGGCCACAAGTGAGTGTGGGTTCAACAAAGACAACTACTGTGCCACTGTCGTCAGCCAACAAACCTCAAAGACAATTTGCTCCAGGTCCAAAAGGTCCTCCAGGTATTCAGAGTGGTTCCCCAATTCCAAATCCATATAAAAAAGTAGTACCTCAACCCACCAACATCCAAGAAAAAACAAAGAAAGAAAACTCAGGTCCCCAATCAGTACCAAAGAAGAAAAAAGCGGGAGGCGAAACAGGTCCAGCAGGTCCCCAAGGACCACAAGGGAATCCAGGTTCCAAAGGTCCTCAAGGCAATCCAGGTCCGAAAGGGCCACAAGGTCCAAGAGTAAGTCAAAGAGGTCCACAAGGGAATCCAGGTCCACAAGGCCCCAAAGGACCAGTAGGACCAAGCGTAAATCCAAGAGGTCCACAGGCTAATCCAGGTCCACAAGGACCCAAGGCTAATCCAGGTCCCCAAGATTCTCAGATTAATCTAAATTCTCAGGGTTCAAGATTGTCCAAGTCAAAGACAAATAAAAGAGCATGTTGGGATTTGAATGGAAATGGAGTAGGGGATGTAAATGAAGACAAAAATAAAGACGGTGTTTTTTCGGCAGCAGATTGTTGGGCTAGCCCTTCTAACTCAATAGCTTCCCAAGCTAATTCTGATTCTCAACCTAAACTGGGTCCTCAAGGACAAAGACCACAAAACCAAAGTCAAGGAGGGCAAAAGAGCGTATCAGAAAAAAAGTCTCCATATTGGGAATGGAACGAACAAAACCCAAATGGTTCACCCTTGGCTTTGAACATTCCTATTTTTATCAATCTCTATTATTACGGCTACAAAAACTTGTATGAGCTGGGAGAATCGGTTCCAATGGATCATCCCGATTTGGAAGTAGAAGGAAGTGGGGTAAAATAGGGAGGACGTGATATAAAATAAGAAAACCTAGCAGTGTCTCTATTAGAAAACTCCTTTGGGTGTTTACACCCAAAGGAGTTTTGGCATTATATTAATAAGAATAATTTGCTAATAATTAAATGTATTTTTTTATGTAATATATTATTTAATTAACAAGTGATAAAGTCAATGCAAATTATTCCATTCATCTTTTTTAATTCCCAATACCGAACAGTATATTTGCTTGTGTTTAGTGATAACTTTACATCCCACCCAGAATAGGATAAAAGGAGAAAAATTTTAAGAAGATAGTTTGTAAATAATGATATGCATTTTGCATAAATGGAATTCGTTTGTTTAATAGAGAAGAGAGGGTTGTATTATGAGTAAGAAAAAAACAACAGATAATTTATATGAATTAATACAAGCATTGAGTAAAAGTGAAAAGCGTCATTTTAAGTTATATGCTCAACGCTATAATCAAAAAAGTAAATCAAAAAAAAACAATACAATTGAATTGTTTGATTTTATTGTAAAATTAGATTTGTATGATACAAATCTAATTCAACAGCATTTTGCGGGGAAAAATATTGCTCAAAATTTGGGTTATGAAAAACACAGGCTGTATCAGTTGATACTGGAAAGTCTCAATGATTATCATCGACAGTACTCCACTAGGGTTAAAGCTTTACACTTACTCCAACAAATTGAAATTTTGTTTGGTAAGGCATTATATAAACAAGTTGGAAAGCTTATTCAAAAAGGACTAAAATTAATTAAAGATAAAAACTTATATGATTTAGAGTATCAATTTAATGAATGGGTTATTATATTTTTAAAACAGCAAAACAAAATAGGAGGAAACTATGACGAATTTGGGCAAGCACTAACAAAAAGGATACAACTTTTGGATTATATACGAAATGAGGTGGAGTACAATAACATTGCCTTTAATATTATAGAATTACATTATGAGGGCAGAACTGAGTCCGAAGAAATTCTAAAAAAATATTGCGAACCTATATTCAGTAATCCCTTACTCAGTAGTATAGATAATGCAATAACACTCAAAGCTAAATATGCTTATCTAAGTATTTATGTTTTGTATGAGTATTTTAGTGCCAATCACAAAAATGCGGTAAGATACAGTATACAATTGGTTGAACTATTTGAGAGTAATCCAGTATTTCTCAACGAAAACCTTAGAAGATATACAACTGTATTGTTCAACCTATCCTTTTCCTATATTGGTCTGAAAGACTTTGACAATGCCCAAAAAACTATTGAGAAATATCAAAGTTTACCAGAAGTTTATGGGAAGCACTTCAAAAAAAATGAAGTAATATATCATGAACAACAGTGTATAGTGATGGAACTTACTTGTTACAATGATTTTGGCTATTTTGAGAACAGTCTCAAAAAAATTGGAATGGTCAAAAGTAAGATTGCTCAAGTAAAAGAAGTTGAAAACATGTATAATTATGCTATAATGTACTATATGATTGGACTAGCTTATTTTGGTACAAATCAATATATTAAAGCAGAAGACTGGATCAAAAAATATAAAGAAACATTCTCTGATAAATTACGTCAAGATTTTCAATTTGCAATGCGTTTATTTTTGGTTTTGGTACAAATAGAACTCAATAATCCAAGCACTGCTAATTATTACTTGGGTAATTTAGATTACTATCAAAGAAAATTAGGATTGCATAAAGAAGTAGAAAAAACAATCATTTCATGTTTGAGAAAAATAACAAGTGCAATGTTTAAATCAGGAAAAGAACAAAAGAGAAATTACAAATTGAGTTTTGAAAAAATGAATGCCTTGAATTCTAATAGCAATGTTTATCGAGTTTTTAATGCTTGGCTCCAAAGTAAAGTAAATGAAGGAGAATCTTTTGCTCAAATTTATCAGAGAATCTTTTTGGAAATATAGTCTTAG
>JAHDIA010000073.1:0-2020 GCA_020631035.1 Chitinophagales bacterium
ACACGAATTGGCACACATTGCTCGCCACGATTTCTTACTCAATTTTATTCAAACCTTTATCGAAACTTTGTTTTATTATCATCCTGCTGTTTGGTGGATTTCTGCCAATATTCGGTCCGAGCGAGAAAATTGCTGTGATGATTTGGCAGTTCAGTGGTGCGGTGATTCTTTGACCTATGTCAAGGCATTGGTTAGCATCGAAAGCTTGCAACAACCTACTCCAGCGATGGCACTGGCATTTGCGGGCAATAAAAAAAATCATTTATTAAATCGAGTCAAAAGAATATTAAATCAACCTCAAAATAAAACGAATATCATGGAAAAATTTGTAGCAAGCTGTGTTTTGCTATTGGCAATCATCGGTTTGTCATTTAACTTTAATCAGCAGAACAGCTCAACAGAAGATACAGAGACACCCCAAGCGGTCGCAGTTGCAATGGAGACGGTAAGTGTATCGCCTACTACTCCACCTGCTCCCAATACAAATGTTTATAAAAACACCACTCCGACTCCACCTCTGACGCCTATCACTCCTAAAAGAATACAAGAGGTTTGGAAGGCTGATTCTAGTGAATACAAAAATCGTTCGGTTCAGAAATTCCAAACAAATGACAATGGTGAGACTGTAGAATTGACCATTATCAATGGGGAAGTCGACGAATTGATTGTTAATGGTAGGACGATTCCAAAATCGGAGTACAAAAATTACCAAGATTTGATAGATGGTAAAAGAGGTGGAAAGGGAACTAGAACAATTATTAAAACAAACCCAAAGAACTCGCCACATTCTAAAAAAGGAATTAAATCTTATGGAAGTAGCGATACACAAATCATTCAAAGCGGTCCAGATGGTAAAAAGAAAATCATTGTAAACAAGAATGGTATGGGAGACGAAACTGAAATCATTGTAGATGGGGAAGATGTTTACATCAATGGGGAAAAAGTAGAGAGCAATGATACGATTATCAATGGTGGCAATGGTAATTTTCATTGGTCAACTGATGAAGATTTTGATATGGATGATTTCTTTGACAACAATCATTTCCAGCACTTTTTTGATGGGCAAGATTTTAATATGGATTCATTGCTCAACAATATGAATGGCAATGTCTTTTCTTTTCCTAATGGAGATTTTGATTTGGATGAAATGATGAAAGGTTTCAACATTGATTCTACGACCAATCTATTGTTCTTTAATGATTCGATGATGCAGGGTATGGGCGATTTGTTCAATGGATTTAATATGGAAGATATGTTTGGTGACATGAATTTATTGCAAGAACGTATGCGAGAATTTTCTGATCGTTTTGGCAATCAATTTGATCTAGATGGAATGGATCAGTTTTTCCAATTTGATTTTGATGGCAATCATTTGGAATACCAAATTGAGCAACATTTATTGGAAGATGGTTTGATTGAAAATGGTGAGAAATATTCGTTTGAATTGTCGAATAAACATTTAAAAGTCAATGGCAAAAAACAAGACAATCAGACTTGGCTTAAATACAAAAATTTATACGAGGATACAAGTGGTGGCAAATTGGGTAAGGGTTCTCATTTTAAATTGAAAAGAGATACGACTGGTCAGGACGCTCCTGGTCGAAGAAGTAAAAATGAAAAATCAAAGATTTATAGATTGTAAAAAATAATTGATTGTAAACAGATTTCATAGGTAAATCCCCGCTGTCGCTGATGTTTGAATCTTTGACAGGGGGATTTTTTTTATTGTGAATTATAAATTGTGTTGTGCAATGGATTATGGGGCAATGTGCGTCTTTCATGGCTGCATCTTGGTCTGGTTATCGGGCGCGTGTTTTGGGCTGCGTCTTCGATTTCGTCCGTCCGCTTCGTCCTGCGCTGTGCCTTGTGTTTGCCTGTTCCGTTTTCGGTTCGGGCATCCCGAAAATTGGGATGCCCATATATTCGGGTCATTTCCTGTTCCGTTTTCTGTTCCGTTATCTGTTCGGGCAGGCATAAAACCTGCCCCTACATTTGGTTCCGTTATTTGTTCCGTTATTTG
>JAHDIA010000073.1:2120-12060 GCA_020631035.1 Chitinophagales bacterium
TTCCGTTTTCTGTTCCGTTTTCTGTTCCGTTTTCTGTTCCGTTTTCTGTTCCGTTTTCTGTTCCGTTGTCGGTTCGGGCAGACACATAGGTCAGCCCCTACATTTGGTCTATTTCCTGTTCCGTTTTCGGTTCCATTTTTGGTTCGGGCAGACACATAGGTCTGCCCCTACATTCGGTCTATTTCCTGTTCCGTTATCTGTTCGGGCAGGCATAAAACCTGCCCCTACATTTGGGTCATTTCCTGTTCCGTTTTCTGTTCCATTTTTGGTTCGGGCAGGCATAAAACCTGCCCCTACATTTGGGTCATTTCCTGTTCCGTTTTCTGTTCCATTTTTGGTTCGGGCAGACACATAGGTCAGCCCCTACATTTGGTCCGTTTTCGGTTTGGGCATCCCGATTTTCGGGATGCCCTACATTCGATCCATTTTCGGTTCAGACGCACGACCGTGCGTCTCTACGGGATGTTTATTTTAACAACAATTCACGATTTATAATTTACCATTCATAATTGATACCCATTTTTATTGTACCAATAATTTACCGCTTTCTTGCCATTTGCCTGCTTCGTCTTTGGCTTGGTACAAATAATTTCCTTGTGGTAAATCTTCGATGCTTATACCTTGATTGCTTTGGGGTGCCAATTGAATGGTTTTGACTTTTTTGCCTAACAAATCGTATAATTCCAATACGGCAGCTTCTGTTCCTTGATAATCAATGTTTAGGTATTCTCTAGCGGGATTGGGGTATAGTTTGATACTTGGTGTAGCTGTTGTCTCTAATTCACTTGTCTCTTCCTTTTTGTTTCTTTGGAATAATGAAAATTTAACTGTTAACTTCTTCGGCAAAAATGGGTGAAAATACAAACTGTCCTCACTAATGGCGACTACACTTTTTGCCCAGTAACCATATACATCGTCGTTGCATTCTGCCCATTCTCTGACGGTTTCCTCCACATCCATTGGCATACGTTCCCAGGTCCATTGGTCTTGTGCTTTGTCTGCAAGAATGTGAATACGGGTTCTATCGTTACACAATGCTGCTTGTTCATCTGTTGATGCTGTATTGTATGTACTATCTATCACCTCCACTGCACGAGCAGCATTACCAAAATTCAGGTAATCGTATGCCAATTGAACTTTGTGTTTGTTGCTACTTCCATACTGTTCAAAGTTTTCAAGTCTACAAGGCGATTCTGGTGTATTGTCTCCACACTCACAATTCATCAATTCTACATTTAAAAGGGCAAATTCATTTTCCAACTGTTGAAGTTGTACTTTCCATTGGTTTAACTCTTGGCATACTTCTGAAGAACAAGGATCATCAGTTGGGTCCCCACCTGTAGAGGTTGGGTCTGTAATACCTGAGGGCAAAATCAAACTAGTTGGTCCAATACAAGTATCAGGCATTAAAAGCACATAATTTGCTTGTCCGACCTTAGCATACGTTGGGCAACAACTTACTTCGCCTATTTTATTAAAAATCGAAGCCAAACAAGAGCAATCAACTCCATTGATCAAGCTTTCTAAATAAGCAATTTCACTTGATATAGTTGCCAATTCCATTTCTATTGCCAAACATGGATCTACAGGCGGCGGTGGTAACTGTATAGCACTGCAATTTGCCATTACATCTGACAAATCACTGAAATCAAGACTAGAACAACTGACCACATCGTTTGCTTGCAAAACAGAGTTGGGATGCCCTGAACTACTAGGCTGTGATTGATTATAAACGATATATTCTGTTGGTGTGCCGTCAGTCTCGATCAATCCTGCCTCAAACCATATATGTTTGGGAGCATTGATATTGCTAACACTTCCAGAAAAATTAGGGCTTCCATCCAGCCATTGATTGGAAAACAAATTGCTTCGACTGTTAAAGTTCTCCCCACAAACATTCAACAAATCATAAGGACCATCTTGTACCCTCCAAGCAGTAAGGGAGTGAGCTTGTCCATCTACCGCAAACCTATTGCAAGTAACGGAAACGCCATCGTCTCCTGTTTGGCTATAATAGCCTACATTGGTTCCCTGAAAATCATTGTCACTAATGATGTTGGGAATGTTATCATTTTTACTATGCAAAGAGGTTAATAAGCCTACATTCATATAAGCTCCCGCTTGGGTATAATCTGCAAAAATTGGTGCAGCGTTTCCACCAAAAGCATTATTATGAATACGAGTTCCTTGGGTTTCAAACAAATGAATACCAAAATTGACTTTTCCAGATACCAACAAAGGTGGGGCACTTTCAATATTTAGGAATTGGTTGTTTTCAATAGATAAATCATCTGAAGAAGCAGTGTAAACCCCACGATACAGACTATGGAAAGTATTTTGTTGGATTACACTTCTGTGTGCATTTAATATATGTATTCCATTGTCCAAGTCCAACAGTACACATTCTTTCATTGTCAACTGCCCCCCAGACAAACGCACACCATTCCCTATGTTTTCACCTTGACTGTTTGGATTGCCAAGGATTTCACATCCGTGAATACGGGTATTCAAATCAGAAAACTCCATTGCATACTTGTCATTTCTACGTTCAAAGTGAGTGTTTTTAACAAATGTTTCTTTGTAATACAGACTATACCAATTGCTATTGGCTGGTTTGACTACACGAATGTCCCTTACATTGTTTCTAAACAAATTGGGCTGTGTTGGATTGCCATTTTCGTCGCTATAATCATCTTCTGTAGCTGTTGTTGAGTGGCTTGCTCCTATACAAAAAACAGGGGAGGAAAAAGGCTCTACATTGGGTACTTCGTCACTACTTGCTACTCCAATCAATGCTTGCTCTATTGTTACACCATTGTAGACCTCAATCAAAGCACGATTACTTTCATAGGCAAATATATTGTTTACATCATTGCTCTTTCCTCTGATGCCATTCCAATCCTCATCACACAATCCTCTTAGTGTAGCAAAGTCGCGAACAATCAAACGGCCACCTGGAAATACCTCAATGCCCATTCTCTCCCAAAACTCAACAGTAATGCCTTCAATGATAAGTGTTCCATATACTTCAATGTTTGTTCCTACAGTTACTGTTGATTGATTTAAACCAAAGTTGATGTCAGTTGTTCCTTCGGGAACTACATAATTCCCATTTTGAGTATTGTCTGCATCAATGTCAAAGTTGATACTGCTTAGAAGACTATTGCATGCACTGATTTCAACATTATTGGTAATATGTATGCATCCATTGTTTCCTGTTACTGTTGCATAATACAAACCTTGTCCATAATTGCTTGCAGGATTTGCCAAAGTGAAACCGCCACTACTAACTAAAACAGGATCTTGACTTCCTTCCTCAATAAAATACCATTGAGTAGTTGTTCCAACTCCATTGGGTGTAATTTGAAGATCTGTCCCATTGTAAGACAACGTATAGTAAGAGGGTTCTGGATTAACGGGTCTATTGGTTTCCAAGCGGTACTGACACGCTCCAAAAATTTCATCAATATTTCCATCTGAATCTATCACACTACATTGGTCTGCTTCGTCTATGGCAACTGATACATTGTATTCTCCATCCAGTATCAAATCTGTAATAAAGATGCAATTGTAGCCTTCTGTGTATTCAAAATCTACTGGATTGCCATTTTGATCTGTAACTGACCAAGCAAGAGCAAAAGGATAATCATCGTATATGTCTAGTTTGGCAACAAAGCCATTGCAAAAAGGCTCTGTTGACAACACAAAAGAACCTTCACTAGGTTCAGTCACTTCAGTTGGTACAAAATTCACTGCGGGTGCCAATTGACTCATTTTGGTTTTGAATACTGAGTATCCATCATAGTCTGTACCATAGGTTCTATCTTTGTAGATGCCAATGTTAAAGGTATTGCTGTATTCATAATTACCATCTCCATTGTTGTCTGTTACTATACATCCATCTGGCTCTACAACTACCCCGTCTTTGATATAATATTGAGCTACATCCATTGCTTGATTGTCGAACAAAACAGGAGAAGTCCAATTAATCCAGTAAGGTGTAATCAAATTGGAGTTATTAGGATCCACACAACCATCTTCAACGAACATGTCATCAAAACAAGTTGTAGGTGTAGGATTGCCACGATCTACTATATAAATTTTTCCTTGTTTATAAGAATTGTTCTGTACATCATAGCCTCCATTGATATTGTAGACGGTTGCTCCTGCAGCACAGCGAAATGGCACCTCTCCTAAAGCAGCATCTCGTTCCAAAATATAATAGATATTGTCTATTTCCACATTTCCGCCATAAGGTTCTGCTTGTAAACCAATTAAACGATCTTGTTTGTAATCAACACAAGAGTTTCCATAAAAAACCAAGTTTTTCATCTCTACTTTATAAGAATGGGTTAAACTATTACAATCACTTTCATCTAGTAAAATGCCACGCGGTGCAAGTTTGACATACCCATAATTACTATTAACATCCCCAAAAGTACTAGGGTAAGTCGTTTGAATAAATCCACAATTCTCAATAATAATTTTTCCTTGATCGTTTCCAGCAGAGGCAATGATATTACCATCCAAATGCCCATAAAAATCAATGGCTTTGAATGCTCCCCCATCAAATAAACAATTACTGATTCTGATTTCAGACTGCCCTTGAAAGTTCTGAGGCCCATAAAAAGCTCCAAATAAATGCCCATTGGAATTGTCTTTAAAATAACAAGCATCTATCTGAATATTTTTCACATAGTCTCCTAATTCATTGGGTTCAATATCTATACCAATAGCATTAAAATGACGTGCACCTAAAATTTGGCAATCCCTAATCGTTAAATTTTCGGTAGAAGTAGGAGAGATACAATTGCGTCCCACATCCTTAATCAATACATTTTCAATCAATACCCCTTGGCTATGACCATTTACACCAATACCATCATCTCCTGCATTCTTGAGTCTCAAATTTTTAATGATTATATTATGACTATTGCTGATTTGAATGATGTCATTATTTTCACAAGCATCAATAGCAAAAGTTTCTGCGTCCGCCAACATATCTAATATGGGACGATCATCATTAGGGTCATTCTCTTCTCCTGTAAAGTTAAAGGTACTATTGCCAGCAATGGTAATATTGTTACAATTAATAATGCCAAACATATAAGTATAACACTCTTGTAATTCTTGATTGAGCAAGTCCAATTCTGGAAAGCATTGAAAAAGTGCATCTGTATTGTAATGCCCCCAAGGGTATCCACTGAAATTATCCACACAATAATCTATTTGTGTTTTGGTCAAATCGCCATCAGGCATCATTTGAAAATAGTATTCTAATACTAAGTCTACTTGCAACAAAGTTTTTTGATGGAAAAAACCTGCCATGGAACCATTTGCGAAAGTAAGTTCTGTGGCATAATCATTGTCTTGTTCTAGTTGTAATTTGATGTAGTTGTGTAAATCAGAAAGTTTTGTAAAATTATGTTCGTGTATTTCATCTTCATACATTGCTCTTAAAGCATCTTGTAAAACATAATTAAAATAATTGGCTCCGCTAATCTCTGCTTTAGTAGCAACATAATGAAAAGCATACTTTACATTTGGCAACTCTGGAGTCAAATCTGCTTCAAGACAATAGGTATTGTCTACAGTTGTTCCTGAAGGCAATGCTGCTTTTAGCGCAACTTGTGCATAAAAAGGTTTGCTATCTGGAATATCCTCGTTTACACATACAAACACATCTCCTGAATGCTCTGGCTCAAAACCTGTTTGTCCTACGCAAACATCTTGTATTCTTCTGCAACTGACACAACGGTTTTCAAAAGGGTTGGGTTTCCAAGGCAAACTACCTCCTGTTGGAACATAAATGCCGTTTGACTGTTCTTCCATCCCACTTACCATAACGATGTTGGAATCATAAAAGAAAATTGGATCATCAGGAAAATAATGTTCGGAATCGCCCTCTAATTTTACATCATTGTTAATATTGATGGTTAAATCAGCTAAGTTCTCCAACCTAATTTCATCTATCAAATAAGTACATTTCCCATTGCTGCTGCTGTATCCTTCAATGGTCTTACTTCCACCATAACAATCAATGGTGAGGGTTTTACCTGAACCGTTGAGGTAGTCTTCGGCAATGTGTACAATGAAATTGGACAATTCGTGGCTGGAGATGCTACCGTTGGCATTTGCATCTGGATTGTTGAGATAGTAGGGCCAATAGTTATAATTATCAATTAAAAAAGATAAATTGACATTTTGGGCTTGAAGTGTGAATCCACTACAAAAGATTCCGCATAGTAATAACACCCAAAACCTCTGAAATTGTTTAAAGTCTTTCATAAGTTTATTATTTAAGTAAAAAAATTATTTCGTTGGGGTTTGAGGTGTTTTCTACTACATACAATGCAAAAAATTGAAAATGCAAGTTTCTTTAATTGAAGATTCAAGATTATGGGAGAGACGACGGAGAATGGAAAGTAGCGATACTACGCCTGATAGTAGAGGAAAGCCCGCAGCGGGGCTTCGGCGGGCTCAGCCACCTTGTGGCAAAACGTTCATTTATGGTTTTTGCTTAGTGAGCCTGTCGAACTGAAGCGAGGACTTGCAACGGATAGCAGGGACTCGACTTCGTCCGAAGGTGGTGGCGTTCCGTTCCAAACAAAAAATAAAATTTTGTGGTATAAAGAGTGAGCATTTCAAACATACTCTAAAAAACAAACCCCCAGCGAACTAGTTCGCTGGGGGTTTTTATATGGAATATATTTAAGGGTATGTTGGGTTAAAACATACGCTTATGGCGTTTTCGTTTTTAATCACAGTCCATTTAGGAAAGCTTCGATGTCTTCAACAGAGGTAGATTCAGGTGTAATGAATTCTACGTGATCCATCCCAATGATGGCAGGTACTCCCGCAAATTCGTAGGTTGGATTGTCAGGGTCATCAGAGGTAGATGCCATCACAATAAAGGTAACATCAGACCCAATTGGAATGCTCTCTCCATAGGGTCCAGTATTGAAGACTTCGAGTTCAGGGTCGCCCCAAAGCATCACCATAGATTGGATGTCATTGAAGACCACAAAGACCGCTGTATTTTGACTGGTATAGCCTTGGGGAAGATCTACTGTAACAGTAGTTAAGTTATCTTGACCAGCAAAATAGTCGCAATTGATCCAACCAATTTGCTCAACCAAAATGTCGTATCCAAAGTCCCATTCTTGACCAATGCTGTCAACAGGCCATTCTCCTCCATTAATCCAAGTACTGTCTCCTGCCATTGCCCAATCCAACTGTCCACTAGATTCGTCTCCATAAAAGATGGCCATCTCTGATGCAAAATTATTGCCCGCAGACACTTGCATATTCAGTAGTTTTCCTGGTGCCAATTTAAGCGGTTGACCATTTTGGTAAGCTTTGATATTGAACTCACCTCCTGACTCTAAGACCAAGCCACTAGAAGTTGTTGGTGCTTGATGTCGAACCATATCACCTTTGGTGTAAATTTCGATGATTTCTATTTCTACTGGACCTGTCACAGGCTGGTTGTCAAGGGTAGCAAACAAACCTGGCTCTATGAAGAAACGAGTTCCCTTAGGAGCTGTCCACCAATAAGTAGCCTCACTATTGATGGTTGAGATACTTGATTGTGTGCTGCTAAAGGCACTAAATAAATCTTCGATTGTACCTGTCGCTACTGCGTGGGTACAGCTACCATCGTCGCAAGTTGCGTCTGGATTGTAATTGTCCGCATTTTCGTCGGTACATCCTAAAACAGCCCCACAAGGATCGGCACACTCAATTAATCCAAATTCGCAACTACCATCGTCTAAGTTGGCTTCTAGATTGTAGTTACAAGCTGTGGGATCGGTACATCCTAGAATTTCGTTAACTGTTGTATCTGGTATGGTATCGCCTACTTCAGCAGTATCGCCTACCTCAACAGTATCGCCTACAACTCTTGTACTATCGGTATATGTGGTGTCGCTTGGCACGACAACTGTTTCAGTAAGGTCGGTGTCTTTTTTACATCCACTGTTGAGTACAAACAGCATCGTAAAAACACTCAATATGACTAAAATATATGATTTCATTTTTATGCTAATTTCTGGTTTTAAATATTTACTTTTGGTCATCTAACAACGTTGTCGATACTTAATAGAGGACTCTGTTGTTGGAATTCGCTGCTTGTGTGAATTAAAAATTTAAAATTCTTATTCGATAGAATTTAAGTAAAACAATGTTGCAGAAACACAGGAAAACCATGGACCATCAACTATGAACTACCTAAAAGTAATACCTACCTCCTACATACAATCCTGTAGTCAAATACTTTTGCATCAATGGATAAGTACCTTTGGTAATAGGGTTAAAATTATAGCGAACATGTGGCTCAACCAATACACCAAAATTGTGGCTGGCACGATAGACCAAACCGACACTACCATAAATCGTGATGCCAATGCTGTTTTTAAAGTAATCGCTTTCGTTATCCGTAATGACAACAGGATCGAGATTAGGGCTTAAAATTTCGCCTCTTTGTTTGAACAATACATTGATTAAAACTCCTGTATTGAACTCAACACCTAGGCGGTTGTTGTACAAACCATAACCAACAATTACTGGAATGTCTACTGTATGGTATCTATTATAGGTTTCTTTGGTTTGCCTTGCCACTTCCGATACCGTTACTGTTCCTGTCAAGAAAGTAGTATCGGCCAGACCATTGATGATGGTATCCATAATGGGCACTTGTGTCTCAGTGACAGTCATATCGCCCATATACTCAAACTTCTCGTTGATTTGGTTGTAGAACAAACCTGAACGCAAAATGACATTTTGTGGGGTAATCAAGGAAATACGTCCACCAGCAGAAAAGCCCAGTCTCATGCTTTCTGTGTCCTCTCTTAGTCCAATGTAATCACTCGGCTCTGTACTACGAGCTTGCAAAGATTTGAAAGAATAATCTGGACCAGCCATTAAATCAAAAACAAAGTAGGACTCATTTCTTTCCCTAAAACTAGCACAACCGTTGTCAGGCGGTGTTGCTTTGATTATCAAAGTACTTGGTGAACCATCAATCAATTGATGATTGATTCCATTTAAGCGATTCCATTCTCCCAACAAACTCAAATTGGGGATTGCTGCCTTATTCTCGTTTTCTTGACTTGTTAATCCAGTTTGATTCAATTGGCTCGTTGGGTTCAAGTCGTTTGCACTTTTGGGTGCTTCCCACTCTGGCGATTTTGTCTCAGTACTTGGTATAAAAGCTGTTTCCCCTTCTACAAAATTCTTGGGGGTGCTTTCTGGACTTGTTGATTTAGTTGGAATGACAGACTCACTCTGAATAGATTGGGATGTTTGTGTATTTTCCTTTTTGGTTGAGAAAGTCTGGGTTTTTGTTTTTTGTTGTGTTGTTGTATTTGGACTTGTATTTTTCTTTATGGCTTCTTTCCTATTTGGGTTTGCAACTGTCGCAATACCTAGCTCCACATTACTTGCTTTACTTTGCGCTTGTTCTGCATTATCTATGTCTATTGCTGCTGCCTTTGTTTCTATGTCAGACACCGTTTCTTGTGTGTTTGTAATTGCAACCTCATTGGTATTGGAAGCAGTGGCCGTCAAACCAGCTACATTGCCCTCATTTGTACTGACTTCATTTAGGTTTAAATGTGGTGTCTTTTCGCTACTAGTTGTCAGTATACCTGCTTGTTGTACTGCAAGATTGTCAACATCGGATGACACACCTTGCCAAGGGCTAAGCCACCAAGCAATACCTGCAAGCAATACGAGTGCGGCCAATCCCACAAAATGTCCATTGAGCCGCATTTGATTGAGCAATTTGTGTCCAAAGTTGCGTTTTCGGTCTATATTGTCCCACAAATCCATTGGGACTTCGAGGGTTTGATCGTATAATTTACCCTTAATGATGGCATCTGATATATTGTCTTGGTGCTTCATATTATCGGTGGACTTTAAAACTTGATTCTTTAATTTT
>JAHDIA010000073.1:12070-13777 GCA_020631035.1 Chitinophagales bacterium
AAAACCCCTTGTTGCCGTCCACCGTCTACTCGCAAAACTTGATTCTTTAATTTTTGTCTGCAATACTTTACGTGCTTTTGCCAGTTGTGAACGAGAGGTACTTTCTTTGATGTCGAGCATTTCGCCAATTTCGGCATGGCTGTAACCTTCAATGATGTACATATTGAATACAACACGGTAACCGTCGGGCAAGGTGTCTATCATATTGAGTAGGTCTCGCTCTGACAATTGTTTGTAGACATCGGGTTCAACTGCATTGTTGTATTGTTGATCTAGGCAATTGATTTCTTTTTGGAAACAGCTTTTGCGGTAGTACTTGAGTGCAGTATTGACCATAATCCGTCTAATCCATCCCTCAAAAGAGCCTTCCCCTCTAAACTTGGAAATATTGTCAAATACCTTGATAAATCCTTCTTGTAAGATGTCGTGAGCTTCTTCTGGGTATCGGGCATAACGTCGACAAACAAAAAGCATTTTGCCAGCATATTGCTGAAAAAGCAGCTTTTGCGCCTTCGTATTCTCTCTGATACAAGCTTTAATGAGTTCTTTCTCTGTCATAAATGATCTTGTCAAGCAGTATTGCGTTGCAATATTAGGGTATATATCTCATATATGACCCTACAAGTATAAAAAACGCTGTTTGTTAGGAAAATATTTTTTATTTATTTGCAATGTGCGTGGTACTAGGCTACGTTATGGTCTGGTTATCGGGCGCATGTTTTGGGCTGCGTCCTAGATTTCATCCACCCGCTTCGTCCTACGCTAGCAATTGTACAAGCTATGGTCTTAGTAAGGGATGGATCGGTAGTTCTTCTAGCAATGCTTGACCTCCAAAAAGCAATAATTGGGTATCGTCTTCTAAATGGATTTCACACTTTCTTTGGGAGCTGGGAAACCGCCTCTATTGGTAGAAGAAATTAAAGCAAATTCATCCATTGAACTGATGCTAATGTCTTCGGCTCCTTTAAGTGGAATCTTTTTCAAAATTTTGCCATCGAACTTAGGCTCAATGCTTCTAAAAAAACCAGTTGACACCAGTGTATATCCAACAAAGCCCAATAACAATAAGAACAATAGGATTGCAATGATTTTGATAAATCGCATATATGTTTGTGTTTGGAGTTTGAGGATTCATTTATATCCCTCACCTACTCTTTTAAAGCAAAAAACAAGTCTCTTTTACAAGCTATACCTCTTTATTATATTCATTTTTAGCTGCTAACAATTCCTTAACCAAATGATGTACTTTTGTACAAGGACATTGTAAGTGTGGGGGCTTTATTGGATTAGTATGATATTCCTCTAGTTTTTCTGCACGTTCAATCGCAACTGCTATATTCCCCTTCATATATTGGTAGGTATATTGAATAAAAGGTCTCTTGGATTTCATCGTTGAATAATAATCAAATTGGGGATTTTGAAATTTCCTTTCTTCAGGAAAAATATCTTTCAAAATTTCAGTAAGTCTCGAATAATATTTCTTACGATTGCAATAATCAATATTTGTTGGATCAACTTCCTCAAAATGCAACAAAACCCATAGCTCAAAATCATCATTACTCCAAGCTGTATGTATTCCTTTAGAATTTGCATTTGTTATTGAATCATTAAAAGCTGTATCTTTGCCATCTCCTTCATTTTTATCCCGATCAAAAACACACCATACTTGTAATCCCTCATCTATTTTCAAAATTTCTCTACCTTCTT